>NZ_AUPM01000031.1 GCF_003265365.1 Petrotoga sp. 9PW.55.5.1
TTCGAGGAAGGGGAATTAAACCGACTACCCCGTCTGCAGCATAAAACGCCGCTGGTGCGGTTTTATTTTATATCCTTTGAGTAAATTAGCAATTCATCTCTTTTGTACCAACCAGTTTTTTCCCAGAATGTTTTCCCTAATTCGTTTTCATAATAAACAAAAAGGTGACATTTTATTATGCCCCTTTTTTTTAAATTTCTTAACACTATTTCCACTAACTGTTTTCCAATGCCACTTCTTCTGTATTCTTTGTCGACTGCAAGGTGATAGAGGTATCCTCGCCTGCCATCTTCACCACATAAAATTGTTCCTATTATTTTTTCTTCCTCTTCGCAAACATAATTTAACCCTTGATTCTTATTCAAGAATTTTTCTATATTTTCTTTTGTATCAGAATCACTGAGACCCATACCTTTAGTATTTTCCCATAAATGATACATTTGATCGTAATCTTTTATTGTTGCTTCTCTATAAATTTTATTCATTTAGTAATCACCCTAAAGGAAATGGAAAATTTGGTAATGAAGCTATATGCGCAATTATTAAGAGAGCCAATACCAAAACGAACATGTACCATCGGGTATGTAGATTTCTAAAAACTTTTTTGACATTATCTGGAGCTTTTGTAAATCTCATTGTAAAACCTGCAATACCCATCCAAATTAACAAAATTATCAATACCCAATGCCAAAAACTAGCATAAGGTAACATCAGAATTCCATGGGTCAAGGCTAAAACTATTGCTGTTATGTTGCCAATGTAATGAATATTATGCCATCTTTTCCCCATATTTTCGAGGGACCTTATCTTCGCTTTTGGCATAAAGAGCTTTTGAAGTAAGTGCAATATTACATATAGGTTAGCTATGAAAAAAACAAAAGCTGTTGCTCCTCCCAATGCTAAACCAATGTTCACACTTTGAGGTATACTTTCCATTTTAATCCCTCTTTTTATATGTTTTATAAATAATAAACCCATATCATAAAAATGTACTTAAAATTAATTTATATTTTTAACACATTTTAAAAAATATTAATTTAATAATTCGTTATGCAAAAAATACATGTCTTTATACTTTTCAACCATTTTTACAAAGAAAGCATAATATTTCTTATACAATTCTACAGAATTAAATTGAGGTTCAAAAGTTTCTTCTGTTTTTATCATTATCTTTCCAGCTTCTTCTATATTGTTGTAAACCCCAAGAGTTGTAAAAGCTAACATTGATTCACCAATTAGAGTAGCGTTTTCAGTTTTTGATTTAGTTATTGGAAGATTAAAAATATCAGCTAAAATTTGAACCCAAGCGTTACTTTTGCTTCCCGATCCGCCTATTATTAATTTGTCGAACTTCACACTATTTTCTTCAAGAGCGGTTTTTATCATATTTAACCCGTAACCAATTCCTTCGTATATAGATCTAGCCATGTGATTTAAGTTGTGATGTGTTTTTAATCCAAAAAAACTTCCGCTTGACAGACTTCCTATTCGGGGATCACGTTCTCCAGTTAAAAAAGGAAAACAAATTACTCCTTCTGAACCAGCCTTTATTTTAGAAGCTTTATTAGATATTTCTTCATAATCTACTTCTTTTGCTAGGTTGTTCTTAAACCAATCAATTACTACCCCTGCATTATTTACTGCTCCACCAATAGCCCACATTCCAGGAAGAAGTGCATAGGTTTGAAGCCTGTTTAGGCCAGTTTTATCTAGTAATGGTTGATTATATGCGCTTCTAAACATAGCTGTTGTTCCTAAATTACATACTGCGCTATTTTTGTATCCACCCATACCAAGTATCATGGCTCCACCATCGTAAACTCCTAACATTATTGGTATTTCGTAGTTTAAACCTATTTTTTTTGCAACTTCCTTATTGATTTTATCAACAATAACATTACCAGCTACAAGCTCAGGAAGCTGTTCTTTACTTATTCCTATCTTCGATACTAAATCATCATCCCATTTTTGAGATTCTATGTCTAAAAGTTGGGTGACAGAAGCTAGACTTGCTTCAGTGTAGTAATTTCCTGTGAGTTTGTATGTAAAAAAGCTTTTAATGTCTAAAAATTTATAAGTTTTTGAAAATATTTCCGGTTTTTCCTTTTTTAACCATAATATTCTTGCTATAGTGTAATTAAAAGCTGGGGGACATCCGGTTTTTTTGTATATTTCCTCAAGAGAATATTTTTTTTCGACGTCATTCATTATATTTTTAGAGCGAGTGTCCAAAAGAGTAACCATGCCCATAAGAGGTTTACCGGCGGAACTAACAGGCAAAAACCCGAATTGGTATCCAGAAAAAATAAGTAGAGAGATTTCCTCTTTAAAGTTTGATGTTACCTTCTTTGAAAGGTTCAAAAAATTATTCCATAGTTCATTGGTATCGTGCTCTGCTGCGCCTTCTTCTTGATGATGAAGGTTTATTTTTTTAATTTCTTGTTTTATCAAAGTTCCATTCTGATCCACAATCGCTACTTTCATGTTCGTTGTTCCCACATCTAGAACTAAAACATATTTCATTTAGAAAAACTCCTTTTCGTTTATTTTTTAAGAAAATTCTTTAATAATTTTTTCTATGACTTGTGGATTTACTACTTGTTCAGGAATTTTTCCACTCATTAATTTTTCAATGTCTTCAACCATCTTTTCATCCATATTTCGCAAAGAATATTTTCCATAACCACCAATATGAGGAATTATAAAAACGTTTGGTAATTTTAGTAGCTGGCTACTTTGATCAATAGGTTCAGTTTCTAAAACGTCAAGTCCAGCTGCTGAAACTTTTCCTTCTTTTAAAGCTTCAACAAAATCAGCTTCGTTGATTAATTCACCTCTAGCAGTATTTACTATTACTACGCCATCTTTCATTAAATCAAACGCCTTTTTATCTATAAAATGGTAATTTCCTTTATTTAAAGATGCATTTAAACTAATTACATCAGATCCTTTTAAGATCTCTTCAAAACTAGCAGGTGTAACACCTGTTTTTTCTATAACTTTGTCAGCAATATATGGATCATAAGCAAGAACTTTTGAATTAAATCCCTCTTTTACTATTTCACCTACACGGCTTCCAATATTCCCATATCCAATGATTCCAACTGTCAATCTAGAGAGTTCATTTCCCACAAACTTTTTTCTCTCGTCCCATTTATTTTCTAAAACAGCTTTGTTAGCGGGTATTATTTGTCTTAAACAGAGTAGCATCATAGCTACTGCAATTTCAGCTACGGAATCTCTCTCGTGAATACCCAAAACTCTTGTAACCATTACACCATTTTGAGTGGCTGCATCAATGTCAACGTTGTTATATCCAATTCCATGTCTAGCTATTAGCTTAACATCTTTGTTGTATTGAAAGAACTCTTGAGAGAAAGTTGGCGTAACACTTGCAATTACAAACTTATAACCTTTCAATTTGTTTGCTAATTCTTTACCAGATATTTTTGGGTCAACCGATATTCTTTCTATAAGGCCTATCTTTTTTAATCTTTGCATGAGATCAGGAAAATATATTCCAAAAGTACTTGAATTTACTATCGCGATATTATAGTTTTTATCAGACAACTTTATCCCCCCTCAATCTTTAGATATTGTGGATATCTTGCCATTCGGTATGGAAAACGCCTTCTTTATCTCTTCTTTCGTAAGTATGGGCACCAAAATAATCTCTTTGAGCTTGAATCAGGTTTGCTGGAAGTTCTTTAGAACTTAGTCCATCAAAATAGTCAAGAGCTGAACTAAAAGCAGGAATAGGGATGTTAGCTTTTTTTATTTCTGAAACAACTTTTCTTAATTCTGGGATTCTATTCTGAAATTCATTTTTAAATTCATTAGAAATAATTAAGTTTATCAAATGTGGATCATTTTTGAAAGATTTTTGAATGGGTTTTAAGAGGGCTGATCTTATTATACACCCATCTTCCCATATTCGTGCAACTTCGGATAAATCTAGATTGTATCCGTACTCGTTGGAAGCAACTTGTAACAATTTCATTCCCTCTGTATATGCAATTACGGTTGCTATGAACAAAGCATTTTTTAAGGAATAAATGAAATCTTCTTTAAGATTACTTTCAATAGTGGTTTTATATATTTTTTCTATCTTTATTCTTTCCTCTTTTATTGAAGAAAGGGTTCTTGCATTTACTGCAGCGTTGATCGTTGGAATAGATATATTTAAATCGAGGGCATCCTGAACGCTCCATTTACCTGTTCCTTTTTGTTTTGCACTATCTAAAATAACATCCACAATGGGTTTTCCTGTTTCTTCATCTACCCAATCTAAAATTTTGTAGGTTATTTCCATCAAGTAAGATTGATGTTCTTCGTTCCACTCCTTAAATAAGTTACTCATCTCTTTTGGAGATAATTTAAATACTTTTCTCATAATATCATATGTTTCTGAAATAAGTTCCATAATAGCGTATTCTATACCGTTATGAACCATTTTTACATAATGACCACTTGATTTTGGCCCTAAATAAGTTACACAGGGTCCGTCTTGTGTTTTTGCAGCTGTAGCTTCAAGTATTTCTTTAACTTCTTCGTATGCTGATTTATCTCCTCCGGGCATAATAGAAGGTCCGTGTAATGCTCCATATTCCCCTCCGCTAACACCTGTACCTAAGAATCTAATATGTTTTTGAGAAAGATATTCAGATCTTCTATCCGTATCTTTATAATAAGAGTTTCCTCCATCGATTATTATGTCTCCTTCTTCTAAATAAGGGAGCAATTCTTTAATAACACCATCAACAGGGTTTCCGGCTTTAACCATCAGCATAATTTTTCTTGGAGTTTTTAAAGAATCTACTAATTCCTTAATATTGTATGTTCCTAATATGTTTTTGTTTCTTGCTCTTTCTTCTACAAATCTTTGGGTTTTTTCAGAATGTCTATTGTATACAGAAACTATAAATCCTTTTGATTCCATGTTAAGTGCAAGATTTTGTCCCATAACAGCCATTCCAACAACAGCGATATCACTTTTTCCTTGATCCATTTTATTCTCTCCCTTCTTTGTTTTAATTCCTTACACACCACTATAAGCAGAAAATCCCCCATCTATTGGAACAACCACACCATTAACGAATTCAGAGTAGTTACTAATTAACCAAATTACAGTGGATATCAAATCTTCAGGATTTCCAAATCTTCCCATAGGTGTATGATCTAATATCTTATGCCCTCTCTGTGTTAAACTGCCATCTTGATTGGTGAGTAAAAATCGGTTTTGGTTTGTTAAAAGAAACCCTGGAGCAATCGCATTGACTCGTATTTTTTTTGAATAATTATGGTTCATATGTACCGCAAGCCATTGGGTAAAATTACTTACAGCCGCCTTTGCTCCAGAATATGCAGGTATATTTGTTAAAGGTCTGAAGGCATTCATTGATGAGATATTTATAATATCCCCTTCACCTTTTTCTGCAAAATATTCTCCGAACACCTGACTTGCTAGAAAAGTCCCCAAAAAGTTTAGGTTAAAAACCCATTTTACAGCATCTTCTGGTAAATCGAAAAAAGATTTTTCATTACTTGTAGTTGCTTCGGGTTTGTTGCCTCCCGCTCCGTTTATTAATACATCAATTGTACCAAAAGTAGATAAAATTTTTTCTTTTGCTTTTATAAGATCAGATTTTTCAAGGACATTAGTTTTAATTGTAATATGTTCGATATTCTTCTGGGATAATTCCTCACTTAATTCTTTCATAGCTTTATCTGAAAGATCTAAAATTACAATTTTAGCTCCAGCTTCCCCCAAAGATCTTGCCATTTGAGAACATAAAACACCAGCACCTCCTGTTATTGCTATTATCTTACCATTTATATTGAAAAAATCGTTAACCCTGCTCAAATTCTTCATCTCCTTTGTTTGAGATTTTTTTTAATTTTTCATTATTTATATTATATTATATAATTAATTCATTCTAAAATGAAATTAATTATTTCTACTATAATCACCTTTAATTTCTGATAAACGCTTCAGACTCTTTCTAATTAGTCATATTCAAAAAAATAATTTATTTTTTTATTGTGTTTTTTAAAACACCTATTTTTTCTATTTTAACTTCCACGGTATCTTCAACTTCCATTGGGCCAACACCTGAAGGGGTTCCAGTGGCTATAACATCTCCTGGTAATAAAGTCATTATCTTTGAAATGAAACTCACTAACTTCTCAACAGAGAATATGAGTTGGCTTGTGTTAGAATTTTGCTTTAATTCACCGTTCAAAAAAAGTTGTATATCAAGATTATTTGGATCTATATCTGTAGCAATTACTGGTCCAATAGGAGCAAATGTATCAAAAGATTTAGCGCGAGTCCATTGTCCATCTTTATTTTGAAGGTCTCTTGCAGTAACATCATTGAAACAGGTGTAACCTAATATGTGCTCTTTTACTTGGTTTTCTTCCAAATCTTTTATTTTATCTTTAATAACAACCCCTAATTCAGCTTCATAATCTACCCTTTTACTCATTTGTGGATAAATAATTTCATCGTTTGGGCCAATAACGGCATTAGACGGCTTAATGAAAAGAACAGGTTCTTCGGGGATTCTATCTTTCATCTCTTGGGCATGATCACGGTAGTTAAGCCCTACACATACTATTTTACTTGGTTCACATGGGGGTAATAACTTTGCTTCTGAAAAGTCTATAAATTTATCCGCAATTTTAAAGCTTCCGAATACATTTCCTTCGACAATTTTAATTTTGTTTTTTTCTAGAATACCGTAATTTATTTGATCTGTATGTTTAAATCTAACTATCTTCATTTTGTGACCTCCAATTTTAATTATTTATCGAATCTACGTGTTCACATCCAAAAGTTAAATTAATAAATATGAACTCAATTTATTGCAGATAGCAAATATTATAATAATATATATTGAGTTTGTCAATTTTTTGGATATAAAAAATGGTATAATAATCAAGGAAATTTTCAAGGGAGGGATAAAAGTGAAAAACGATTTTTTGGGAAGAAGTCTATCGGTCATAAACGATCTGACTGTTGATGAGCAAATCTTTTTATACAAACAAGCTCAAAGGTTAAAAGAAAAATGGAAAAACAAAGAAGATCTTTCAAAGTTTCAAATAAAAACCGATACGGGCATTTATATCGTTTTTCTAGAACCCAGTACACGTACCAAAGAATCTTTCGTAAATGCTGCTAAGTTCCATAAAAACGCTAAAATTAATATCTTCGAATCGGAACATTCATCTTTCAATAAAAAAGAAAGTTACGTAGACACATTCAATATGCTAACAGGATATTCAGATTATTCGATATTTATTATCAGATCAAAATTAGAAGGCACTTGTAAATTACTAGACGAAAAGGTCTCTGATTTTGCTTCAAGGCATAACCTTCCTTCTCCTTCTTTCATAAATGCGGGCGATGGTAAACACGAACATCCTACCCAAGAAATTCTTGATGAATTTACATTTTTAGAACAGATGAACTTTAATAACGATTACATTCATATTGCACTTATAGGCGATCTTTTACACGGCAGAACTGTTCATTCTAAAGTTGATGGTTTGAGGATATTTAAAAACGTTGAAGTGGATCTTGTGGCTCCCAATGAGTTGCAAATGCCTACTCATTACATAAGTAAAATGAAGCAAAAAGGATACAACGTTAGAATCTTTAATTCAATAGAGGAGTATTTAAAGCAGAATAAAAAGGCAAAAGTCTGGTATTTTACAAGATTGCAATTGGAAAGAATGGGTGAAGATGTTTTAGAAAAGGAACACATATTGAGAAAAAGCGTTACTTTTGCCAAAGACTTTCTTTCCCTTCTTCCTCAGGATGTCAAATTTTATCACCCTCTTCCACGCCACAAAACTTTTCCTACTATACCCACCTTTTTAGATTCATTACCTGTAAATGGATGGGAAAAGCAAGCGATAAACGGATATTGGACAAGAATAATATTACTTTCAATGTTTGGAGGAGCTTTGAACGCCCCGTTTGATACATCTAAAAAGTCTATAAAGATAAATGAAGAAGATTTTGTTGTTGCTGCACCCATAAAAGATGGCAGAAAAGGGGTATTAACTGAAGGAAAAAGAGGGATAAAACCAATCGAGAATGGTACGGTAATAGATCACATAGCGAAAGGACACTCTCCCGAAAAAATATATGAAACTATCATGAAGATAAGGAAAATTTTGATGTTTTACAATATAGATAGTGCTGATGGGATATTCAAATCGGCAGATGGAAATTATAAGGGGTACATAAGTCTTCCGGATGTTCATCTTTCAAAAAAACAAATAAAAAAGCTTTCAGCTATTTCCCCAAACACAACGGTTAATATTATCAAGAATGGAAGAGTTAAAGAAAAGTATCGAATTTCTTTACCACCTATTATATATGGTTTTGAGGAGTTAATGTGTAAAAATGAGAATTGTATAACAAACCCCAAAAACGATGAAAATGTTCATGTTTCTTTTATAAGAAACGAAGATAACCAATTGATTTGTGAGTACTGTGAAACAGCTCATACATTTGAAGAAATATGGAGTTTATAGATTATATTAGTAAGGATTAATATTTGTTTTAAGATGTTTATTATTTTATGATATAATTTTTAATAGGGTTTGATAAAATGTTTATAGGAGGAACTTTCTTTGAAAAACATAGTATTTGATTTGGGTAATGTGCTTTTCAAATTTGAACCAGATGAAATTTTAGACGGTTTGTTTAATGATTATCATACAAAAGAAAAATTAAAACAGTCTGTTTTTAAAACGACTATTTGGAGAGAACTGGATAGGGGGAGTTTATCATTATTTCAAGCAAAAAAATTATTTATAGATAAAAACCCTGATTTAAAAGACGAAATTGAAGTTCTTCTAGATAATTGGAAAAATTTTCTCCATCCTATCGATGAGAATGTGAAACTTCTTCCAGAATTAAAGAAAAACAACAGACTCTATATTTTGTCTAATTTTCATGAAGAAGCGTTCAATTATATAACTAATAAGTATTCTTTTTTTGAACTATTTGATGGGATGGTTGTATCCTACGAAGTAAAGCTTATAAAACCTGAAAGAAAAATCTATGAAATTTTATTAAGTAGATACAGTTTAGTACCCCAAGACACGATTTTTGTGGATGATACTGAAGAAAACATCAAAGCAGCCCAAGAATTAGGAATTAATGGGCTACTATATAAAAGCGAACTTTCACTGGAGGATTTGTTCAAATTGGAGAAAGTTTTGTGAAGAAAGGAGATTGAAATATGGACGATGTTTTTAATAAACATTGTGTCTTTATAACTTCGACTGGAAGAACAGGGACTCGATTTTTAGCAAAAAGCATGTCTAAAATGGTTGAGGATTGTTATGCTGTTTATGAACCAGCGAATGTCTTTATTAAAGATCTTAAAAAATGGGGAAGGGATATAAAAAGGTTTGGCTTTTATCAAATGACGGTTGGGCAATTTTTGCCTTCTAAATCCATGTGTAAATTGAGTACTCATAGAAGAAGAGGTAAAATCTCCGATGAAAAAGCGAAAGAATATATAAAGGGTCTTAGGAAGCAGATATTACAAGAAACAAAAGAGAGTTTATATGTTGAATCAAGCAACCATCTCCATGGAGTTATTGATCTTTTGGAGGAAGTTTTCCCCAATAGTAAAGTTGTTTTTATTATACGCGATCCAAGAACATGGATAAGATCTGCTTTAAGTTCTCCTGTGTATCTTCTATATAGCAAAGGCGATCTAGCGTTTTTGGAGATGAGTATGAGAGCGTATCATTTTAAAGATGATCCATATGCAAACAAATGGACTCAGATGGGGAAATTTGAAAAGTTTGCTTGGTATTATAACAAACTGAATACTTTGGTACTAAAATCTATGAAAGATAAGAAAAATTTTAAACTATATCGTTATGAAGATTTGTTTACAAGTAAAAATAAAGAAGAAAATTTTAAAGAATTACTAGAGTTTTCCACAAAATTTGATGATGGTTTCATTCGAAATTATGATTTTCAGCCTTCTTTACTCAACAAGAAAATAAATTCTAGTGCTGATAATTATAAAATACCTCATTGGAAAGAATGGGATAAAAAAATGGCAAACACACTTCAAAAACATTGTGAAGATTTGATGGAGAAATTTGGATACGGTAAGGAACCAGAATGGTTAGAAAAACTAAGTGGCAGTTACAAGGAAGAGTTTGCATAAGTTAGAATGGGTGAAGTTATGATTTCAGAAGAAAATCTAAAAAAGTTGTACATAAATGGATGCGATATAAAAAAAAATGAACCCCTTAAATATTATACTAGTTTTAGAATAGGGGGAAGTGTTCCTTTAGCATTATTTCCAAAAACGTTGAAAACTTTTTCTGAAACATTGTTTAAATTGAAAGAATATAATATCCCATACAAAATTCTTGGTCAAGGGACAAATTTAATAGTAAGTGATAGTGACTTAAAATTCAACGTTTTATGCACTAAATATTTGAATAATTTAAAAATTGAAAAGAAAGATAATCGAAGTTTAGTAATCGAAGTAGAGAGTGGAATGTCTTTATCAACGCTCTCTTTTTTAATTTCCGGATGGGGTTATTCGGGGTTGGAGTTTGCTTGTGGTATACCAGGAACGGTGGGTGGAGGAATTTATATGAACGCAGGGGCTTACGGTGGGGAAATGAAAGAAGTAGTCTTAGAAGTTGAATCTTATGATTTAAAAAATAATACGATAAGAATATTAAAGAAAGAAGATATGAAGTTTGGTTATAGAAAAAGCATTTTTCAAGAAGGAAATTTAGTTATTTTATCCGCTAAAATTCTAGTAGAAAAAGATAATCAAGAGTTTATATATAATAAAATAAAAGAGTATTCGACTCGTAGATGGGAAAAGCAACCAATAGATATGCCATCTGCGGGTAGTATATTTAAAAGGCCAAAACCAGATTTTTATGTGGGAACTACTATAGAAGAATTAGGATTAAAAGGATATGCTATTGGTGATGCTCAAATATCAACCAAACATGCTGGTTTCATAATCAACAGAGGCAACGCCTCATTTGAGGATGTGATTTCTCTAATTGAACATGTAAAAAAGATTGTTAAAGAAAGTTGCGGTGTAAGCTTAGAGGTCGAACCTCAAATTTGGCGTTAGAAGCTATTTATTTTTGCTTTTCTTCTTGGTTTTTATCTTTGCATTGGGATGTTTTTTGTTCGTTTTTTTTGATTTTTGTTCTTCTTTATCATTATAGGGAATGAAATCTACCTCAGTTCTTATTTTATCTGTTTTTACAACCATTGCCTTCATTTTATCCCCGATTCTATATGTTTTTCCTGTTCTTTCCCCTACTAAGGTGTTGTCTTTATCGTTATATATGTAATAATCACCAATTAACTCTGATATGTGAATCAAACCATTAACCATTTTTTTTGGTATTTCCACAAATAATCCAAACCGTGTTACACCCGTTATGTAAACTTCGAAAACTTCTCCTTTATGTCTTGATATGTATTCAACTTTTTTCATATCAATAAGATCCCATTCTGCCTGATCGGCTCCCCTTTCTCTCTCAGAACAGTATTTAGCTATTTGCGGTAAGAGTTCTCCGTACTTTTTTATTTCTTTTTTTGGAAGAGTACCCTGATGTTTTATGAATTCTTTTAACAATCTATGTACTATTAAATCCGGATACCTTCTTATAGGTGATGTGAAATGTGTGTAAGAAGTAGAAGCAAGACCGAAATGTCCTATATTTTCTTCTGAATACACCGCTCTTTTCATAGATCTAACTAGCATCATTTGTATATTTTTGCTTAAAGGATGATCTTTAGTTTTTTCAAGTATTTCTTGAAGCACTTTTGCATGAATATTTTGAGGAAATTTTACCTGTATTCCTAAGAGATCTAAATAATTACGTAATTGCATTAGAACATCGGGATCTGGGTATTCATGTATTCTGTAGATGAAAGGAAGACCTTGTACATCAAAATATGAGGCAACTGTTTCATTAGCCAAAACCATAAATTCTTCTATCATTTTTTCTGAAATTCCTCTTTCAACAGGGAGTATATCTTTTACGTATCCTTTTTCGTCAAATTCAAAATAGACTTCATTGCTTTCTATATCAAGGATAGAACCTCTTTCTTTTCTTTTCTGAGCAAGTATATCCATTAATTCTTTCATCATTTCAAGATCGGGTTTTAAAAATCCTATTTCTTTTTCTACTTCTTCACTACAATTGTTTGATAACAACTCATTTACTTTGTTATAAGTTAGTCTTTTTGCACTTCTTATAACACCATTATATATTCTTGAATCTACCAAATTTCCATATGGATCTATCTCCATTATCAAGGACATTGTTAATCTGTCTTCACCTTCAACTAGAGAACATATCCCGTTGGATAACTTAAAGGGTAACATTGGTATGACTATGTCAAGTAAATAAACACTTGTTCCTCGTTTATAAGCTTCTTTATCAAGAAAACTGTTATTTTTAACATAATTGGATACATCCGCTATATGTACGCCTAGTAAATAATTACCGTTTTTTAATTTTTTGATTCCAACAGCGTCGTCAAAATCTTTTGCAGTATCGCCATCTATGGTAAAAATAGTTTCCCTTCTAAAATCTTTTCTTCCCTTTAACTCTTCTTTTGAAACTTTTTCTGGAAGTTCTTCACTTTCCTTTATTACTTTTTCTGGGAAGTAATTAGGTTCTGGTAAATCATGTTTGAAAATGACAATAGGTAGATCAATAGATGGGTCATCTTTGTTTCCTATTATTTCTACTATCTCAACTTCTGGATTCTTTGTTGGTGATTGGTATCTTGTTATTTTTCCTTTCACTATTTGACCATTTTTTGCTTGACCAATATTTTCAGGAGCAACATAGAAATCGGTATTTATTTTTCCATCTATAGGAATGAGGAATCCAAAAATGCCTTTTCTAACAAATTCACCTACAACATATTTTAACCCTCTTTTTAATATTTTAACAACTTTTCCCTCTTTTAGATCTCGCCATTTTCCTATTATTTCAACCAAAACAAGGTCTTTATGTAAGCTTATTCCCGAATTTTCTACTTTTATGGCTACTTCACTTCCATCTTGACATTCTACAAAAGCCATATTTCCACTTTTTGTGAATTCGATGGTCCCTATTGCCATATTTTCATCTAAATTTCTAAATCTATTGTTGGAATCTTTGAATATTTTCCCTTGTTCTTGCAAACTTTTTAATGCTTTTTGTATCATTGTTTTTTGTTGTTTGGTATATGAATTAAATTCTTCATATATTTCTTTTTGCAACATCGGTTTTTTGTCTACTTTTCCTAATATTTCTTTTTTTAAAGTTACATCTTCCATTTTAATGCCTCCAATAATTCTTTTGATATTTAAACGTTTGAGTATCTTTCATCAACAGGATAAAAGGTAGCAAGTTTAGGGTTGAAAGTTAATTTTATCGTTCCAACCGGTCCATTTCTTTGTTTTCCTACTATTAATTCCGCTTCATGGGGCTCGTTTAAAATATTTTGGCCGTTATCTTCTTTTTTTCTTTTGTAGTAAGAATCTCTGTATAAAAACATAACAAGGTCTGCGTCTTGTTCAATGGCTCCTGATTCTCTAAGGTCGCTTAGTCTTGGTCTTTTATCTTCTCTCTGCTCAACTGCACGAGATAGTTGAGATAAAGCTACAACGGTTATATCTAACTCTCTTGCTAACAATTTCAAAGATCTTGATATCTCAGTGATTTCTTGTTGTCTACTTTCATAATTTTTCGATCTTGAAGACATCAGTTGTAAGTAATCGATAAAAATCGCTTCAATTCCGTATTCTCTCTTCATTCTTCTAGCTTTTGCTCTTAGCATTCGGGGAGATAAATCTGGCTCATCATCGAAAATTAGACGTGACTTTGATAATTCTCCCGCTTTTTGAACGAGTATTTCCCATTCTTCATCAGAAATCTGACCCGTTCGTACTTTGTGTAAATCAACACTTGCTTCAGAACATAATATTCTATTAGCTAACTGTTCTTTCGACATTTCTAGACTAAATATAGCGACTGCAACATTATCTTTTAGAGCCATTTTAGTTGCAATATTTGCTGCAAAAGATGTTTTACCCATAGAAGGTCTTGCAGCTATAATAATTAGTTCAGATCTATGAAATCCCGAAGTCATTTTATCTAAAGAATAATATCCAGTAGAAAGACCGGTGACAAGATCAGTTTCACCTCTTTGTGCTCTGTTTTTCAATTCCTCTATCTCTTCAAAGACATCATGCATTATATTTGACAAAAGATCGTAAGTCCTTGTGGCCCTTGCTTCTGCTATAGAAAAGATCCTTTTTTCTGCGTACTCTAGAACTTCCTGAGCATCTCCAATGTTTCTTATAGCATCTACTATTTCAGAAGAAGCATTAATCAAAGCTCTTAGTAAAGCTTTTTCTTTTACAATTTGAGTATAATACATAACGTTAGCTGTTGTTGGAACCACTTGGGCTAAATATATTAGAGTATCTTCGTCGCCAATTTTTTTTAGCAGGCCAGTTTCTCTTAATTTTTCTATAACAGAAACGGTATCGACAGGATCTCCCTTATCAAAAAGTTCCTCCATAATCTTGAAAATTATTTTATTTGATTCATAATAAAAATCTTCCCACCGAATTTCTTCTATAACATCTGGTAATATGGAAGGATCCAAAAAAATACTGCCTATAACAGATTCTTCTGCTTCTTTGCTGTTGGGTGGGGTAAAAGAAGAGATTTCCACTTTCTACACCTCGATTTAAACCAATAAACTTAATAAATAAGATAAAACAAAAATACCAATACTTAGCAATAAACCTATTAATCCTTTTTTATCCATTTTTTTCACATCTTCGTCAGTACTTTTACTGCCATATCTTATCTTTTTGGTGGATCTCCATAAAAATACTGTTGAAATGATAAAAATAACAATCGCAATCACAAAAAGAGTGTTAATAAAAGCAAACATTTATAAGATCACCTTTTCTATGTAGGAACTTGTAAAGGCTTTTAAAACAGAACCATAACCCAATCTAAATCTCATCTTATCTCCTATTTTGAATATTTTCTTACTTTCTGTAATATCAACTATGGTGTGATCACTACTTGCATGAAGTATTTCAATTCCTTGGTCTAGTGGATAAATACTTTGCGGGGAAATGTCTTGTTCGCCAACAGCCAAAATAGCCTTCAATCTTTTCCCCTTATCTTCAAACTTCGGTTTTCTCCCAAATGCATCGTATCCAATGTTCCCAAAAGGAACGGAAGGCTTTTCTTTCAATTCAACAATCTCTGATTCTAATATAATAGTATCTTGTTTTGTTCCTGGTACTACTCTATTATTGGTAGCGTCTGTACCGCAGATTATCGATTCGCCTAATCTGAATTGATTTATTCCGGATGGTAAAATTCCTTTTTCTATTAAAGGAAGAGCTGCGGTGTTTCCGCCGGAAATTACCTTCAAAGAAATCTTCGTTAGTTTTTCCAATTCTTTTTTTAAATTCAATAATATTTCCATGTTTTTTTCATCGGGGATTACCCCTCCAAAACATCCTAAATTTGTTCCTATGCCTATAACTTCTATCCCTTTAATTTCAATTGCTTGGGAAATTTCCGAAACAGCATTTTCAAACCAAACACCTTCTCTTAAGTCTCCCACATCAACCATGTAAATAACTTTAGTATTTTTGTTGTTCTTTTTTGAGATTTTTCCCAAAATTTTGAGTGTTTCTAGTTCGCTTATTAATGTATAATCAACATATTTCACTAAATCGTCTAGTTCTGAAACCATAGGGATTCTTAAGAGCATAAAAGGGCCTGTTATTCCATAATTAATCATCTTTTTTATATTTTGAATTCTCGAATCTCCTAAGACTTCAATCCCCGCTTCTTTTAGAACCTTTGCTATTTCAGGTTCAGCACAAAAAACCTTTGTTACCCCAACAATTTCCACGCTTGATTTAGAACACTTATTAATCAAATATTTTGCATTATCATGAATTTTTTCTGTATATACATATACTTTTGGATACAAAATGACCCTCCTTTTAGCAAAATTGCGGGCACTTTTAGCCCGCAATTATTAAAAAGTATTGGTTTACGCTAATAGATCTATGCTCTGACCTTGATAAAGCTCTCCTACAGTTCTAACTAATTTCATCGTCATCCCTGTTTGTTTATACATTGCAAAAGACATCAATTGCTCCATCTCTTCTTTAGATATTACCGGATTCTCGTTGTTTGTTTGCGCTTTAACGTTGACTAAATTATTTCCGTAATCGAAATTACTTAGATACAAAGGTTTATTGTATTGAGAGGATATACCATCTATCAATTTGATCCCCCCTTTTTTTATTTAATTTTGTTTTAGTAGTTGTAATATTTTATTTTCGTCTTCTTTACTCTCTTCATAAATTTTGCTCAATTCCTCTGGAGACATTTTTGATATCTTTTCTAGAAGTTCAGGAACACCTTGAGCCTTTCCTGGCACACAACCATCTTTCCCTACTTCGCCTTTTACAAAAGCTTTGGCAAATGCAGCACATCCAGGGTATCCGCATGAACCACAATCGTTACTAGGAAGAACAGCTTTCACAATTGCCTCACTTGGGTCTTCTTTAACCTCAAATTTTTTGGCAGCGAACGCTAAAAAAGTTCCCGCAGCAAACCCTAAAACTCCTAACAACAGTACAGAGTTAACTATTGTAATCAAATCTGACACCTCCGTCCTTCTACTTCTCTACATATATTATACCATAATAATTTATATATTTTTAATTCAAAAATTTTGATACTGTTTCATTTATCTTTTTTCCATCAGCTCTTCCTTGGGCCTTTTGCATTACTGCTTTCATTACTTTAGCAAAGTCCTTTTTTGAAGAGGCATTAACTTCTTTTATAGTTTCTTCAACGATTTTATTTAACTCTTCTTCAGAAAGCTCTTCGGGTAGATATTCTTTCAATAACTTTAACTCTTTCTCTTCTTTATCGACTAAATCACTTCTTCCAGCCTTTTCAAATTGTTCTATCGAATCTTCCCTCATTTTTACTTGTTTTTTTATCAACTTCATTATTTCTTCGTCAGATAATTCTTTGCCTTTTTCAACTTCTTGATTTTTTATCTCTGTAATTACTGATCTAACAGAATTTAAAGCTACGGTGTTTTTTTCTTTTAGATATTTTTTTAAGTCTCGATTCAATTGATCTTTTAACATTTAGTATTCCCTCCTTTCCACTAAAAAACCTAAGTATTACTATTCTTTGAGGCCTCTTCTTTTCTTTTATTTAGATATCTTAACTCAGATAGTAAAATTATTATACTCAATACACCAAAAATTATAACATATATATTCACATTTATTTGAGAAAATTCTCCCGCAACTAAAGTGAACAAAATGTCCAAAGTCTCATAGGCAATAAGAAAAATACCTATTAAAGATGAAACTATTATGTGAGCAGATTTATGATACCAAATATCTTTATCATTTGAAAAACCATAGATTGAAATTAGAAAAATTAAGAAGAAAGAAAAAACATAGAAAAAGTTTATCCAGATGTTGAAAATAATAAAAAGAAGTGACAAAACTGACATTAATATAAGAATATAATTTTTGTTCTTCATAAGAAAATTCCTCCTATATAGAAAACAACATTAGCTATTATGTATGCAACAAAAGTTGTGTATATAAAACTAAAAATAGGCCACTTCCATCCATTAGTTTCTATTTTTATTGTAGTTAATGTTGCAAAGCAAGGGATATATGCCAAAACAAAGAATATTAAAGCTAAGGCGGATTGTGGAGTCAGAGCATTTTGTAAGGCAAAGGTCAAATTTCCTTCTGCCACGTTAAAAATGGTTGAGTAAGAAGATACTACTATTTCTTTAGCGGCTACACCAAAAACCAATCCAGTATTTATTCTCCAATCCCAACCCAGATGATTGGTAAAAGGTTCAAAAACTCTTCCTATATAAGCTGCAAAGCTGTTGTTTATATCCGCCCCAAAGTTAGGAAAGAATGACAAAAACCATATTAAAATGGTCGCGATTAAAATTATGCCTCCCGCTTTTTGTAAAAAATGTTTTCCCCTATTCCATGTATATATGGATAGATTTTTTAAAGTAGGCATTCTAAATCTAGGAAGTTCAATAATAAAAGGGATGTCTTCTGATTGAGTAATAAATCTTTGCAAAAACTTTGAGGAAAGTAGAACTAGCAGTATGCTAGAAAAATAAACCAGTAACATAACGGTTGCAGCTTGGGAAGAAAAAAATGCACTAATCAATAATATGTAAACTGGCAGTCTAGCACTGCACGAAGCAAAAGGTAAACTTAGAATTAAAGCCAGTCTTTCTTTTTTATTTGCAATCCCTTTCGTTGAAATAATTGCTGGAACATTACATCCAAAACCTAAAATAACTGACATAAAAGACCTTCCACTTAGGCCAAAGCTTCTAGCTATCCTATCAACTAAGAATGCCGCTCTAGGTAAATATCCTGATTCTTCTAAAAATCCAAGAAAGAAAAACAAGATAAAAATCTGAGGGAGAAATACCAAAACTCCACCAACTCCTGCAATAATACCATCAACAACCAAAGATTCAAGCCATGGAATGGAGATAAATCCAGCTAAAGAATCTCCTAAAAAAGTAAAGCTCACTTCTAATATATCTGATAGAGGTTGAGCAAGGCTAAATGTGAGTGAAAAAACAGCAAATAAGGCAAAGACATATATTAATATACCTAGGACTTTGTGAGTAAATACGTGATCTAAAATATCTCTGAAAGACCAGTCAATGCCCTCTTTAATAATTGATGAACTTGCAAGATAAGTTATAAAATTAAACTTCCAATTCAAATATTTGTTTTTTAACTCTACTAAATCAAATCTGTTTCTAAGTATTTCTAAAAAGTCGTTTGAGAGGTTTAAATCTTCTTCTCCAAACTCTAAAAAATGTATAGGGTTCCAACTATTGTTTTCAAAAATTTCTGTCTGTGTTAGTTCATGTGTGTATTGGCCATAACTTTCATTAAAAAAGTTTATAAAACTTTCAATTTCTTCTGGATATTTGATTTTACTTTTTATTATTTTATTTTCTTTAGAAAATTTATAAATCTCTTCTAAAAGTTCTTCTTTTCCTTCACCTGTTTTTGCTGAAGTTAAAATTACTGGGATATTTAGAGTTTTTGAAATTGGATCTGGATCGATAACCCTGCCCTTTTCTCTTGCCTCATCAACTGCATTTATAACGAGAACCACATTTGTCCCAATTTCTATAAGTTGAAATAAAAGATACATAGAACTTTCTAGGTTTAAGGCATCTGCTACTACAATCACTATTTCAGAACTTTTGCTTATAATGTAATCTTTAGCAACTCTTTCATCTTCACTTTTTGCTGATAGAGTATAAACTCCAGGAAGATCTACTAGCTTAAAAACTTTTTCTTTATATTTAAAAGAACCAATCTTCTTTTCCACAGTAACGCCTGGCCAATTTGCTACGTATTGTCTACTACCTGTAAGTAAATTGAATAGAGAAGTTTTTCCAACGTTTGGATTCCCGATAATGGAAATCTCGAATTCTTTATCAACAACTAAGTTTGTATCTTCCGAGTTGCTATTAAACGATTTCATCAATAATTGTCACCCTTTCAATTTTTTTGCTTTGTGTATTCACAATTATTAAAAAATCCTTTACCACATTTATCGGATATTGGACATTCATTACATATAGGGGATATTTTATCAACTTTTTGAATATTTGCGTTCATATTTCGTAGGAATGGATAGAGTAATTTGAACTGAGTTTCGTTTAAGTGAAATTTTTCTTTTATTTCTAAAAAACTGACTTCTTTCTGTTCTTCTATATATTCTTTTATTGTTAATATATCCAAAAGTTAGCTCACCTTCTTACAATAAATTTTTGAAGCCCTTCCCCTTCCCATTATATATTTCTTTCCATCAATCATTATTATTATTTTATTTGCTTTTTTATCTATTAAATCAAATTTAGAACCTTTATTTAGACCTATTTTTGCTAAATCTTGTAAAAATTTTTTCCCTCCCATCAGGGAAATTACTTCATAACTTCCTTTTTCTGTATTGTAAAGGTTATATACTTTGTAAGATACTTCAACGAATATTTTTGAAGCTTCACTTTTTCTTAAAACGACTTTTTTTTCTTCCACCTTAAATACTAAAGGGTCACCAAACGGCGAGATATGAACTAATTCTACAACCTTTCCTGGTATTATCCCCATAGCTAATAAACGATTTTTTGAGCTTTCATCTGCAAGTTCTAATTTTCTAATTTTTCCTTTCTGGCCTATAAATAGATAATCTAGTGATAAGATCAAATTTAAACCTCCCCTAACCATTTTCATAGATAATTATAACAGCTTTTAAAAAAGTTAGGCGGACCTAACTGTTAATATTCAAATAATATCATGTAAAAAAAGAGCCTCTAAGAATATT
Source organism: Petrotoga sp. 9PW.55.5.1 (assembly GCF_003265365.1). NCBI lineage: Bacteria > Thermotogati > Thermotogota > Thermotogae > Petrotogales > Petrotogaceae > Petrotoga > Petrotoga sp. 9PW.55.5.1. The sequence continues at coordinate 20,497 of NZ_AUPM01000031.1, forward strand.
AGAGGCTCTTTATAAGATAAATAGAATTTACTATGACAATTTGAAAAATTGTAGTAAATTTTCCAAATTTGTTGAAATTTCTAGTAGCGTAATACTATCCTTTGCTATGGTTTCTGCCGTTTTGGCCTGGTTATCAATGGAGTCACTTATTTCGAATATTTGTTCATTTATTTCATTTACAGATTTCGCAGAGTTATCCATAGCCGAGCTCATTTCTTCTGTGGAAGCTGATTGTTCTTCAGAAACGGCGGTTAAATCTTCGATTTTCTCTGCTATTTGCCTAACTTCTTTTGATATAGTTGAAAATTTAGAATCTATATTATTTACTTGGGAATTAGTTGAAATAACTTTGTTATAAGCTTCTTTTACTGAATTAGAAACTGTTATGGCGCCGCTTCTTATTTCACTTAAAATATTCTCTATTTGTGAAGTTGCTTTTCTTGATTCTTCAGCGAGAGATCTTATTTCATCAGCTACTACAGCAAAGCCTCTTCCTGCTTCTCCAGCTCTTGCAGCTTCTATAGCTGCATTTAAAGCTAGAAGATTTGTTTGTTCTGTTATTGTGTTTATTGTATTAACAATCTCACCGATATTAACAACTTTATTGGATAAATCTTCAGAGGTTTCTTCCGCTTTTTCTGATTGTTCTGAAATCATTTTGAATGATTTTACCATATCCTCTATGGTTTTGCTACCTTCAGTTGCAGCATCGTTAGTTCTGTTGGCTGATTCTAATAATTCTTGGGAAGCTTTAGAAACATTTTGAGCTCCTGCCGCAATTTCCTGTACGCTCGATGTTACCTCTTCTATAGAAGAAGCTACATTTTCTGATCGCTCTTTTAGATTATTATAATTTGCAGAAAGTTCTTCTATCGTAGCATTCCATTCTTCAGCTATACTAGATAAATTCATGGAGGTATTTTTAATTGAACCAGCATGTTGATTAGTTTGCTTGACTAAATCTTTTAAATTTTTTTGCATTAATTTTAAATTTGTGGACATTAAAGATAATTCATCTTTACCTTCTAATGTGAAATCGATATCTAATTCACCGTTTCCAAATTCTTCGATAGAAGTTGAAAGTTTTTTTGTGGATTTAGTAATACCTCTAGTTATTATCTCTGAAATAAACAAAACAATTATTATAGTAATAACCATTATCAAATATAAAAAATTTACAAGAGAATTTTTACCTTCTCTTTCTTTCTCTAGCATTCTTTCTGCTATAATTTCAACAGTTTCTCCTAGTTCATTAACAGCTTCTCTGGCATCATCGAAAATTTTATTTGTTTCAAAAGAAGCTTGTAATAGAATGTTTGGATTAGTATTTGAGCTCTTTGCTTGATTAATTTCCTCTCTTGAAGCGGATATCCATTTATTAAATTCTCGAAGAAATATATCGTAATTTTGAAAAAGTGTGTTATTGGAATTAGGGTGCCTAATTTGAATTATTTCTTCTCTAATTTCTTTGTTGGAATCGTATATATTGAATGCTTGCTCTATCCTATCGAGTGTTTGTTGAATATTTTCTTCAAAATCTTCCTCATTTGTACTGATTATTTCCATATTTCCAGGATTATATACGATATTATTTTTTGCTAATATAGCTTGGTACATATCCCTATCAGCATTTAAAATCAAGTTTTGAGCTTCGAAAGCATCATCGTAAAGAGAAGTTTTCATTTCTTCATATAGGTTATTTAAATATCTTGTACCAATTAAAACGATTAGAACAATTACGGCTAAAGAAATACTTAAATTGAAAATTAACTTACTCCGTATTTTCCAATTTTTAAACATTGTCTATCCCCACCTTTTCTGATTTTTTTGTGATATATATTTATCGGTTTAGCTTAAAACTACTTTAATTTCTAAATTCTTAAACCAATACTTCGTTTTTCAAAAGATTAATATATTTTGACTTTTGATAATAGGACTACAAACAAAATTCGATAAAAAAAGCCCCTTAACAAGGGGCTTGATTTTATAAAATGGCTGGGGGAGGAGGATTCGAACCTCCACTAACGGAGTCAGAGTCCGCTGTCCTGCCATTAGACGATCCCCCAATGACACAATCATTATATCATAAAAAAAATTAATTGACAAGCAAGTTTGAAAATGTTAAAATATACACAGTATATACAATATCTTTATGGGGGTTTAATATGACTTTTGATCTATTAATAGAAAAAACTGTTTCCCAATCTCAAAGAAATTATCTGCTTTTTATTACCTCGTTTGGTTGGGCTATTGTTTCTGCCTATGTTATGATTACATCCTTTACACTTCCACTTTTAATCGACGAATGGCAATTATCAAATGTATTTGCTTCTACGATAGCTAGTTCTACATTTATTGGTATGTTTGTTGGAACGTTGAGCGCAGGTATAATTTCTGATTATTTTGGAAGAAAAAAATCCGCTATCTTTTTGTTGTTTATAGGAAGTCTTTTTAGCGTTTTAAGTGGTTTTGTTGATTCTCCAACACTTTTTATGGTTTTTAGAATTTTATCAGGGATTGGATTTGGAGGTTCTATGCCTGTTTTGAATGCATATTTAACAGAGTTTTTAAATGTTTCGATTAGGGGGAGGTATTTAGTTTATTTGGAAACTAGTTGGGCGTTTGGAAGTATATTCATTGCAATAATTCATATGTTTCTAGCGAGAAACATTACTTGGAGACTAGATTATCTTTTTCTGGGTGTAGGTTTTATTCCACTTTTACTTTTGTTTACAGTTCCTGAATCTCCTAAGTATCTACTAATAAAAGATAAAAAAGAAGAGTTTGAAAAATCATTTAATTACAAAATTAAAGAAGAAATTGTCTTGCCAAAGAAAGAAAAAGTTACTATCAATGCTCTTTTTAAAAAAGGGTATCTATCTAGAACTTTGAATGTCTTTCTTTTGTGGTTTACTATGAGTGTAGGTTATTATGGAATTTTTGTTTGGGTAAAAGGTATTTTAGCTCAGAAAGGAATAGATGTTGTATTGACTGACTGGTATACTTTCTATATGTTTTTAGCTCAATTACCCGGTTATCTATTTGCTGCTTATTTGATAGAAAAAATTGGGAGAAGAAAAAGCGTCCTGTTTTTTGCTTTAGGAACAACCATTTCTTCAATAATTTTTGCAGCTGTTTCCTCTAATTTAATGGTTTTGATTTTCAGTTTGGTAGTTTCAATATTCTGTATGGGCATGTGGGGTTTAACTTATGCTTATACACCAGAACTTTATCCAACAACTATGAGAGGTACTGCTAACGGTGCTGCAGGAGCACTAACGAGGCTTGCTGGATTCATTGCTCCGTTTTACACTTCGTTTTTTCTTTCTAGAAATTTAATAAACATAGGTTTGATAGGAATAGCTTTTCTTTTTGCTGTTACCGGTATATTAAATTTTATCTTTTTACCCGAAACCTTAAAAAAAGAAATAGATTAGTTATTTAAAATATAAAGTCCGAATGTGAAGCTTTTATACATTCGGACTTTTTTAACATGCGTTCAATTATAAGAAAAGAATTTGTGAGAGAATAAATTAGTGATTTTTTAATAAAAACTCTTTTTGGAGTTGATAACTTTTATGAAGTGTGAAGGTTGTGGTATAGAAATTCAGGTAGAAAATTCAAAAAAGCCTGGATATATACCAAAAGATGTATTAGAAGAAAGATTAGTAAATAATGAAGAGGTTGTTTGCCAAAGATGCTTTAAATTAAAGCATTATAACCATTTATTACCTCTAAGTATTGAATCTGATTTTGCTAAGGATATCGATAAGATTATAAACGATTTTAAAACGATTATTTGGGTTGTAGATGCCATAGATTTTGAAGGCACCTTTAGAAAAGAAATTGCTCAAAAATTGACAGGAAAGAACGTAGTTTTGATAGTAAATAAGATAGATTTATTACCAAAAAGCACTTCATACATTCAATTTAAAAAATGGATCTTTTCAAGAATAAAAGAAATGAACGTTAATATCTTAGAAAATAATGTTAAGATGATTAGTGTTAAATCAGGAATAGGTGTAGAAAAGGCGAAAGACTTTCTTAACCAGACCGAAAAAGAAAAAGCTCTGGTAATAGGAGTTACTAACGTTGGGAAGTCTTCTTTCTTAAATAAAATTTCAGGAAAAAATCTGACCATTAGTGCTTATGCCGGAACGACATTAAAAGTATTAAAGACAAAAATCACCGATATTAATTTAGAATTATATGATAGTCCTGGTATTTTTACTCAGGATAGATTATGTGATTTTTTTGATGTTTATTCACAGGTTAAGATGATTCCATCTAAAAAATTACTGACTAAAACTTTCACTGTTAATAAAAGAAATGTGTTGTTTGTCAGTGGGTTGTTTTGGATAAGGGTCTTAGAAAATGGAGTGAGAGATCTTCCCCCAATAATGACTTTGTTTGTACCCGAGGGTATATCTGCTCACAGGGCAAAAGAAGAAAGAGTCGAAGAGTTACTTTCTAACAGGAAAGTTCTATTCCCCCCTTACTATGAAAGTTTTAGTTATGATACTATAAATTTTGAAAAACAGATTTTAAAAATTGAAAAAGGGAATGATTTGGCCATATCTGGTGCAGGGTGGCTTTCCATTAAAAGAGGACCACTGATAGCTGAGATTTCAAAACCCAAAGAACTTAGTATAACAATTAGGAAATCAATGAAATAGTGGAGGTGTAATCTTGAAACTGAAAGAACCTGGTATAGTTGTAGGAGTATCAAATAGGCATGTACATTTGTCACACGAAGATTTAGAAAAGTTATTTGGTGAAGGTTATGAACTAACTCCTTTAAGGCCTTTAGGACAACCTGGGCAGTATGCTTCAGAAGAATGTGTTGAATTAATTGGGCCAAAAGGAAGCTTTGCAAAAGTTAGGATTTTGGGGCCTGTAAGAAAAAATTCACAAGTAGAGATTTCTAGAACAGATTCTTTTAAATTAGGAGTTACTCCACCAGTTAGAGATTCTGGAGATATTGAAGGAACTCCTGGCATAAGAATAAAAGGTCCTTTGGGGGAAATAGAGCTAGAAAAAGGAGTTATAATAGCTAAAAGACATATACACATGCTTCCATCAGATGCAGATCTTTATGGGGTAAAAGATAAGGATTTAGTTTCCATATATTGTGATAAAGAGGGGCGTAAATTAATATTTCAAGATGTTCTTATAAGAGTAAGTGAAAAATTTGCATTAGAATTTCATGTTGACATCGACGAAGCAAACGCAGCTTTGTTGAATAACGGAGATCAAGTCAAAATAATAGAATCTTTTTAATAAAAACCGGTGTTTACACCGGTTTTTATTTAGTCAAAATCTGAAGGAACTTCATAAGTTATTCTTCCGTATTTTCCTTCGGATAATTCTTTTAAAAAAATATTCCTTCCTCTTTCGTAGTCAATAAGACCGCCTTTTTTCACGAAGTTTCTCTTTTCACAAAATTTCTCTATGAATTTATAAGAGTTTTCCAAATTGTTCCATTGTTTAACAATATCATCTAAAAGTGATGGATATTCTTTTTTCAAAAACTCGAATGCATAAGAGATTGCTTCATCCATTTCAACATCTTCAGCTTTTAGTGAACCAATGAGTATTAATTTATTTATAAGCTCTTTGTTAAAAAGTTTAGGATACAAAACTCCAGGAGTATCAAGTAATTTTAATCCTTTGTCAATGTTTATCCATTGCACTCCCCTAGTAATACCGGGTTTGTTTCCAACAGCTGCTGATTTTTTACCTTTTAGTTGGTTTATAAAAGTAGATTTTCCAACATTTGGTATACCTACAATCATTAAACTTTTTTCATTGAATTTTTGAGGGACTAGTGGATAAATATTCTTAATGAAGAATTTTCTGATGTTTAAATTCTTAAAGTTTAGTAAGAAAACTTCATTTTCTTTTTCTTTATAATAATCTTCCCATAGTTTGGTTTTTTTCAAATCACACAGGTCGTTTTTATTCAAAATAATGATTCTCTTTTTATTTCTAAAAAGCTGTCCTTCTTCATACGATCTACTTGCCAATGGTGCTCTAGCATCTAGGATTTCAACAACAGCGTTGACTAACTTAAGGTTTCTCTTTATTAAAGTTTTGGCTTTCTCTATATGGCCAGGATACCACATCTTAAAACCCCTTCTAATCAGCATTTATATTTGACTCTTAATTTTATATGATTTGTGATATAATTTCAATGATAAAAGTATACCTTATTTTATCAAAAAACCCAAGAGGAGGGATATTGAATTACGAGATATTCTATTTCAATTCCTGAAAATGTAGAGCCTATTGAAATATTCGGGGCCTACGATAGTAGAACCAAATATCTTAAGAAAGAAATGAATGTGGATATTCATTATAAAAACAGGAAAATATACATAGAAGGCAAGGACGATGACTCGGTTAATACAACATCAAAAATATTCTCAGAATTGTTAGAAATTTTAGATGAGGGACATTTGCTTGATTGGGATGAGTTTCAATATGTTGTATCGAGATATAAATCTAATGGAAATGGTCTAAAGACTGAAGAGAAACAAAAATCGATGAAAGAGGTAGTAAATACCTGTATCGTTGGAACAAAAATATTTGCCAAAACTGAAGGTCAAGCAAATTATATAGATTATTTGAAAAATAACGATATAGTTTTTAGTATAGGCCCTGCAGGAACAGGTAAAACTTATTTGGCTGTTGCAATGGCAGTTGATTATTTAAGATCAGGAAAGGTTCAGAGAATAATATTAACTAGGCCTGCGGTAGAGGCAGGAGAAAAGTTGGGGTTTTTACCTGGGAATTTTTATGAAAAAGTAGACCCTTATTTGAGACCGTTATACGATGCATTACTAGATTTTATGGATTCCGATAAGTTAGTTTCATATAGAGAAAAAGGTATTATAGAAATTTTACCTTTGGCTTACATGCGCGGAAGAACTCTTAATAATTCATTTATTATATTGGATGAGGCACAGAATACAACCTATCAGCAAATGAAAATGTTTTTAACAAGGATAGGTTTTAATTCAAGAGTAGTTATTACAGGTGATATTACTCAAATAGATCTAGAAAAAAAGAAAGACTCAGGCTTGCTTTCTGTAAAAAAAGTATTGGGGGAAAGTATTTCAGGGATAAAGTTTATAGAACTTTCAAACAATGATGTTGTAAGAAATCCTTTGGTTAAAAAAATCATAAGGGCCTATGAGGAATATGAAAACGAAGGGTAATTAACAAAAGGATGTGCTTTTTTCTTTATGGCTAAAAAAAATAGGTTAAATGAATTTTTAAGAAAGAATGGGAACTTCTTATTAAGAGTGTCACTTTTTATAGTTCTAACTATTTTTGCTGAATGGATAGTATTTGGACAGGTAACTTTTGATTTTCAGTTAAAATACAGCCTCGTTTTTTTAGTTTTATGGATATTTATAGGAGAATTTTTATTAAGAAAACATAAAATGTTTAATCTTCATCCTAAAAATTATTGGGCGGCATTTCTAACGCCGCTTTTTTTGAATATATTCATAAACTTATTAGTTTATAAATATGTAAACATTTTTGCTATTTCTACAATTTTAAGTACATTGATAATAACCCTTTTGATTGATTATTCAACTGGACTAATTTCTGGCCTTATATTTTCTTTATATTTTGGGATACTATTTGGTTTTGATTTGAAATTTACAATATTTTTATTTTTGCCCGCAGCATTCGTTGCTCTTTCTGCCAGAAGGATAAAGAGAAGAATAGAAATAATAATTCCTTTCTTGGTAGCATCGTTAACTCAGATTGTTGTTTCCTATACCATTAATTTGTATTATTCACCTTTGGATTATTTGATGATTTTGGAGATGAACTTTTTTAGTATTTTAATAACTATGGGTTTATTGCCTTTTTTTGAGTATATTAGTAGAGTCTACTCTGAAATTGGATTACTTGAACTAGGTAATTTAAGTAACCCCCTTTTAAAGGAGCTTTCGTTGAAAGCTCCAGGGACGTATTATCATAGTATGATTATTTCCAATTTGGCAGAAAGCGCTACTGAAATAATTGATGGTCAAACTATTTTAGCTAGGGTTGGTTCATATTTTCACGATATAGGAAAAGTATGGAGGCCTCAATTTTTTACTGAAAACCAAAAAAATAAGAACCCTCATTCAGATATTAGTGCAAAACTGAGTTCCCTTATTCTAAATAATCATGTTACATATGGAATAGAATTGGCAAGAAAGCACAGACTACCAATATTGATTGAAGATATGATAGCTCAACATCAGGGGACTAGAGTTAAACAATTTTTTTATCAAGAGTACTATAATCAAACCGGGATAAAAGATGCAAACATGTTTAGATATCCTGGCCCTATTCCTCAATTCAAAGAATCCGCGATATTGATGATTTGTGATGTTACAGAAGCTATGACTAGAACTATGAAAGATTTGAATGCAGTTGAACTTAATGAAAAACTTGATAATTTGATAAATTCTCTTTTTTTTGAAGGTCAATTGGATGACTGTGAACTAACTCTTAGAGAAATAAAAAAAATAAAGGGAAGAATTGTTAGGACAATTATGGAAATGAATCATAAAAGAATATCATATCCGAAAATAGAAACAAAAGAGCTTAAAGAGTAAGGAGAAAAAAATGATTATAAATATTTTTAATCATCAAGATACAAAAGAAATAGACAAAAAAAAGTTGAAAAATGTTGTTGAGTATGTTCTTAAAAAAGAAATAGGAGATGGGAATTACGAATTAAATATTTTAATCACTGATGATGAAGGTATAATTTTGTACAATAAATATAGGAAAAAAGATGAACCTACAGATGTTTTATCTTTTTCTTATGGGATCGATCAAGAAACTATTGGGGATATTGTTGTTTCTGTGGAAAGTATAGAAAGGCAAGCTCCTTTCTTTAACAATAATTTTGAAGAGGAATTTTTTTATATAATCATACACGGGATTCTTCACATAATTGGCTATGACCATGAAAACTCTGAGGAGGAAGCAAAAAGAATGTTTGATACTCAGGATAGATATTTTGAGCAAACTATAAAAAAGGGGAGGAGATAAAGTTGGCAACAGTAAGACCATTTAAAGCATTAAGGCCACATAAGGGGGTAGAACAATGTTTTTCATGTCCTCCATACGATGTACTAGAAGAAGAAGAGGTTCAAGAGATAATTCAGAGAAATCCCAATTCTTTTCTTAGAGTAACAAGATCTGAAGTAGAAGTTGGGCCTGACTCTTCAAAAGACAAAATATATGAAAAGGCTAGAGAAAATCTCAATTTTTTTATAAATAAAGGAACATTATATAAAGATGAAAATCCATCTTATTATATATATAGAGAAACTTGGCAGGGCATTTCTCAAACCGGTATTTTTGCTACCGTAAGTGTCGATGAATACGATAAGGGAATAATCAAAAAACATGAATTAACAAGAAGAGATAAAGAAGAAGATAGGACTAACCATATACTTAAATTAAAAGCACAAACCGGACCAGTTTTTTTGACCTTTAAGACTGATCAAAAAGTAAAAAAAATAATCAATGATGCATTAGAAAACACGGAAATACTATATTGCTTTTCTGATGAAAAAAACGTTACGCATGAACTATGGAAAATAGAAGATGAAAAGTTCGTAAAAGATATAGAAAACGCATTTAACCATATAGAAAATCTTTATATTGTTGATGGGCACCATCGAGCAGCGGCAGCGTCAAGAGCTCAAAAGATTATGAAAGAAAAAGATAACAACTACTCTTGCGAAAAAGAATACAATTTTTTTATGGCGGCAATTTTTCCTCATGACGAATTAAGAATTCTTCCTTACAACAGAATTGTTAAAGATTTAAATGGTTTAAAGGTAGAAGAGTTTTTAAATAAAATATCTACTTCTTTTGATCTTGAAGAAGCACCAGTTTCTCCTTTTTCTCCCGATGCTCCCCATACTTTTGGAATGTACCTTCAAAAAAAATGGTATAAACTAACTTTCAAACAAGAAGTAAACGATGATCCCGTCGAAAATCTTGATGTTCAAATATTACAAAGAGAGTTGTTAGAGCCTATACTCTCCATAAAAGATCCTAGAACTGATTCAAGGATATACTTCTTAGGTGGAATAAGAGGTTTGAAGGAAATTGAAAAATGGGTTGACAAAAAAGGTTGGGCAGTTGGATTTTCCATGTATCCAACCCAACTTGACCAATTAATGAAAGTTGCTGATATGAATAAAGTGATGCCTCCAAAATCAACCTGGTTTGAACCAAAATTGAGAAGCGGTTTGTTAATTCACCCGTTAGATTAATATTTTTCCTCTTTTAAGAGGTGATAAATATAAAATACTATAACTTTGATTTAACTAATAAAATAGAAGAGATTCAAACACACGCTGTAAATGAAAAAATCGATTTGGAACAAGTAGTTAGATTTGGAAAAGATACATATGGTATTAAGAGAAGATGGAAAATTTTGTCTTCGCATAACTCAGTTGATTTTATAAAGCGTTTATTATCTCCAAAGGGTAATTTGATGCTAACTTATTACCGCGATAAAGAAGGAGAGATGTCGAATTACCTTATATATATTGATTTTGGAAAATATAATGTGTCTAATAACCTTATAGAATTTTATGACCAGGAATTAGATATAGTTATCTATAATAATTTAAAGTATAAAATTCTAGATATGGAAGAAACAATTTCAGCCTATGAACGAGGGGAAATAGCATTATCTGATCTTAGTGATATTTTAATCGATTTCGAGAATTTAGTCAATAATTTTAATTATTCAGGTATAATCAACTCTCTTTCCTTGAGATTTGGTGTAACTGCTATTAATTGGCTTTTGAAAAATGAGGTTTCTTTTATATAATAAATTAAACTCCATTGGGAGGGAAAACAGTAATGAAAAAATTGTATCGTTCCCAAAAAAATAAAATTTTAGCCGGAGTTTGTGGTGGTTTGGGAGAGTATTTTGAAATTGATCCTGTTATTATCAGATTATTATGGATAGTTTTGACTTTTTTAGGAGGGTTTGGAGTCGTTTTATACATCCTAGCTATATTTATAATCCCTCTTGAGCCTAACGAAGAATATACTAAAGTTGAAGATGAATACACAGTGCACCAAGAATCATACCAAACACGCCATAAATTAGAAGATCAGGATAAAAGAATTGCTGTAGGTTTATTAGCTTTATTATTTATTGCTGTTGGAATTATTATTTTAATTAGTATAGTAGTGCCGTCTACATTTTTCCTCAAAAATTTTGTCAAAATTGTACTAAGCATTTTATTGATTGGCATTGGAGCATATATGATTTCTACTTCTCATTCAAAGAAATAAGGAATAATATGAAAATGAAAATTGAATGATTCGTATAATTTATGTTCTTTTTTTCACAAAATGAGTTATATATTTCACAAGACAAATTGTTTCTAAAAAGTTTTAAATATATCTTTGACATATTAATTTTCTATTAAAGCAAAAGGAGGTTAGAAGGAAGTATGGAAAAGTTCTATCAAAAAGAGTTGTTAGAAGAACTACATGATATTCAAGAAACTTATGGATTTATTTCTGAAGAAGATATTTTTAGAATTTCTAAAAAAAGGAATATTCCAAAAGCACATTTATATGGTGTTATAAGTTTTTATTCAATGTTTCATTTGGAACCGACTGGCAAGTATATTATTCGTCTTTGTGACAGTGTTTCTTGTAGGTTGAACCATTCTTCAGATATAGTTAAGACATTAAAAGAATATTTGAAGATAGAAAATCACAAAACAACTGAAGATAAAAAATTCACGTTAGAAATTGTGGAATGCTTAGGGCATTGCGATGAAGGCCCAGTTATGATGGTTAACGATACTTACTATACCAATTTAACTACTTCAAAAGCTATTCAAATTCTTGACTCTTTAGAATAGGAGGGTAGGTAGATAATGGAAAAGATTTTTTTAAAAACAGATTTGGGAAAAAGTATCGAGGAGTATGAATTTAGTGGCCTAAAAAATGCTTTAAGAATGGGTCCACAAAATGTTATAAATAAAATAAAAGAAAGTGGTTTAAGAGGAAGAGGTGGAGCTGGGTTTCCTACAGGAATAAAGTGGGAAACTGTTTATTCGATAAAAAACGATACCAAATTTGTTATTTGTAATGCCGATGAAGGAGAGCCTGGGACTTTCAAAGATAGGTTCTTATTAGAAAATCTACCTTTTAAAGTTCTTGAAGGAATTATAATAAGTGGATATGCAACAGGTTCAAATTATGGTTATATATATATAAGAGGAGAATATGTAGAATCTATCAAGATTATAAAAAGACTAATAGAAAAATTATATGAAAAAAATGTTTTAGGTAAAAATATTTTAGATTCAGGATTTTCGTTTGATTTAAAATTAGTTAGAGGAGCGGGTGCATATGTATGTGGTGACGAAACTTCTTTAATTAATTCAATAGAAGGTGACAGAGGAAAATCTAGGATTAAACCTCCATTACCTGTTTTTGAGGGATTGTATGGGCAACCAACTGTGGTTAACAATGTTGAAACTTTAGCTGCCGCTGCAGAAATAATGAAATATGATAACAATCCTTACAAAGAAATGGGAACAGAAAGAAGTAGAGGGACAAAATTAGTTTCAATAAGTGGAGATGTCAAGAAACCTGGTGTTTACGAAGTGGAGTTTGGAAGTTTAACCATAAAAGAAATAATAAATGATTTAGCCGGTGGCGTCCAAGGAGAAAAACTTGGATTTGTTATACCTGGAGGTATTTCTACAGAAGTATTAACAGAAGAAGAGGTTAATGTATCTTATACTTACGAAAATCTCCAAGAAATGGGTAGCAATATCGGTTCTGGTGGAATGATTGTAGTTTCTGCTGAAAGAAACTATCTTGAAATTGCAAAGAACGTTTCAGATTTCTTTAGAGATGAAACTTGTGGGACTTGTTTCCCATGTAGGGAAGGAAACAAAAATATCAGTAAAATAGTTTCTGATATATATAAAAGAGGATATCCCACTTCTAAAGAAATAGAAATTATATCTGATATAAAATATGCTGTCAGTAGTGCAGCTCGCTGTGGGTTTGGAGAATCTTCTTTAAATTTAATTTTATCTCTATTTGATAAATTCTATAACAAGAAGGTGAAAGTATGAAAGTTAAAATAAATAATAGAGAATATGAATTTGACAAGGAAATGAGTATTTTAGATGCGGTAAAAAGTGCTCATATTAAAATCCCCACACTTTGTTATTCGGAAAAGCTTGAACCATTTGGAAGTTGTAGACTCTGTTCGGTGGAGATAAAAGGAGAGAGAACTTTAAAACCTTCTTGTGTTACAAAAATAACTGATGGAATGGAGATTTATACTCATTCAGATAGAGTCAGAAAAACAAGAAAAACCATTATGGAATTAATAATAGCCTCTCATGGTATAGATTGTAATTTAAATTGTTTAACTTGTTCAAAATCGGGTAGTTGTGAGATAAAAGAAGTAGCTGAAGAAATTGGAGTTACTGAAGTAAGAGTGCCTCCTATCTCTAATGGGCTTTCAAAAGACGAAAGTAGTTATTCAATAGTAAGAGAACCACAAAAATGTATTGTTTGTAATAGGTGCGTAAGGAAATGTTCTGAAGTTCAATCTGTTAATATATTAACTATAGCCAACAGAGGACCAGATACTTACGTTACTACTTTTATGGATAAGGGAATGGGAAACGTTGATTGCACTAACTGTGGGCAGTGCATATTAGAATGTCCAACAGGAGCTTTACATGAAGTTTATCATATGGAAAGAGTATGGGACGCTATTTCTGATGAAGATAAATTTGTAATAGTACAAACTGCACCCGCAGTAAGGGTGGCTATAGCTGAGGAATTTGGAGGAGAACCTGGTAAAATAGCCACTAAGCAAATGGTTGCTGGTTTAAGACTATTAGGGTTTGATAAGGTATTTGATACCAATTTTTCTGCTGATTTAACAATAATGGAAGAAGCAAATGAATTCTTAGAGCGATTTAAAGATAATGGGAAATTGCCACTATTTACTTCTTGTAGTCCTGGTTGGATAAAGTTTTTAGAGCATAATTACCCGGAGTTTATAGATAATTTATCCACTTGTAAATCTCCTCAACAAATGTTTGGGGCGGTGGCTAAAACTTATTATGCAAACAAACTTGGAATTCCAAGGGAAAAGATGGTTGTTGTTTCTGTAATGCCATGCACCGCAAAGAAATATGAAAGAGTAAGACCTGAGATGAAAGGTGACGTTGATTATGTGTTGACAACAAGAGAATTAGCTAAAATGTTCAAGTTAGCAGGTATAGATTTGTTGAACCTTCAAGAAGAAGAGTATGATGAACCGCTAGGAATTTCTTCAGGAGCAGCAGCTATCTTTGGAGCAACAGGAGGAGTAATGGAAGCTGCCCTCAGAACAGCTTATGAAGTAATAACTGGTAAAGAATTAGAAAATTTGAATTTTGAATCTGTTAGAGGAATTGAAGGTATAAAAGAAGCAACAGTAGCTATAGATGGAATAAATGTAAAGGTAGCCGTAGCAAACGGTTTAGGAAATGCAAGAAGAGTATTAGAAATGATAAAAAAAGGTGAAAAAGAATATCATTTCGTTGAATTTATGGCTTGTCCCGGAGGTTGTATTGGTGGGGGTGGTCAACCTATTCCTACTAATAATGAAACTCTTAATAAGAGAATGCAAGCTATATATGAAGTTGATAGCTCTCTTCCTATTCGTAAATCTCATGAAAATCCCGCAATAAAAGTATTGTATGAAGAATTCTTAGGCGAACCCTTAAGCGAAAAATCTCACGAATTGTTACATACCTCTTACGTTGCAAGAAGCTAAATTTAAAGGGCCTTATCGGCCCTTTTATTTTGCAGGTAACAGTATAGAAAAAGTAGTTCCCTCTCCTAGTTTACTTTTAACATCGATACTTCCATTATGTGCGTTAATTATCTCTTTTACTATAGCTAATCCTAATCCTGTACTTTTATCGCTTCCAGCTCTTGCTTTATCCCCTCTATAAAAACGATCAAAAATCTTAGATAAATCTTTTTCTGATATTCCTTTTCCTGTATCTTTAATAGTTATAACGGCATAATTTCCTTCTTTTTTAAGAGAAACACTAATCTTACCCTCATTAGTGTATTTTAAAGAATTATCAAGAACGTTTAAAATTGCTTCTTTTATCTTTTCTTTATCAGCAATTACTGTGATTTCTTCTATTTGACTAATTTCTAAGCTTAACCCTTTTTCTTTAAATAATGGTTTAGTTTTTTTAATTACTTCTATTAGTAAATCTTCTAAATTTACTTTATCAAAATTATAAAATTGCGTTTTATTATCGCTTCTAGCTAAGAAAAGCAATTTATCAATTATTTCGGACATATAAGCAGTTTCTTCTAAGATTAATTGCAATGATTTCTTATATTCTTCACTACTTCTTTCCTTTTTTAAAGAAAGACTACTTTCTGCTTTAATAATAGAAAGAGGTGTTCTCAAATCGTGTGAGACATCTGCTGTAAATTGTTTTTGTTGTTCAAAAGCTTTCTCTAATCTTGAAATCATTTGATTAAGAGTCGAGGCCAACATTCCTAATTCATCGTCTGTCTTAATTTCAATTCTTTTATTTAAGTTATTTTCTTCTATATTTTTTGCAGTACTTATAATCTTCTCAACAGGTTTAAGAGAATAGGAAGCATAAAAAAAACCACCTATTCCTCCTAAAATCATTACCAATATCCCTGTTATGATCAAGATCATTTCAAGACGAGATAAAACATTTTCTATTTCGTTTGTAAATCTCCCAACTAAAATTACAACTGATGAATTATCTTTTAAACTAGCTTCTGATATATAAAATCTAGCGCTCCAATCAACATCAGTATTAATGTTAAAAAAGAAAGGCGCATCACTTTCCGCTGTTTCAATTTTTTGAGGTATTTCAGGAATTTTCGTAAAATAACCATAGAACCTTAATAAGTTACCTTCTGTGTCATAGATATAAATCATTTCGTTCGGTAACGCTTTTATGTTCTCAATGTTTTCTGCACTTTCTACATTGTTTAGTATTTTGACAAAATCATCCATTCTAGTAATTAGAAAATTATCAATATTGTCATATAGGCTATAATTTAAAGCATAATACGAAGTGAGCCCAAACATTGACAATAAAATTGCCATTATAAGCAGGTACCAAAGTGTTAATTTAAACTTTATGCTTTTAAAAAATCTCACGAAACTCTTAACCTGTAACCAGCTCCTCTAACAGTTTCTAAAATTTTCCCATCTTTATCTTCCAATTTCTTTCTAAGTCTTCTTATATACACATCTATAACGTTTGAATTGCCTTCGAAATCTATGTCCCACATCTTTTCTTCTAAAATTGTTCTAGTAACAACGATCTTCGGATTTCTCATGAAATATTCTAAAATATTATACTCTTTAGGAGTAAGTTTTAATTTTTTATCGCCTTTCCAGACCTCCCGTGTTAGAGTATTCAACGTTAAATCCCCTACTTTCAGTTCGGGGTTTTTTGTGAAAGATTCTCTTCTAAGTAAAGACCTAACTCTTGCAAAAAGTTCATCAAAGTCAAAAGGTTTAACTAAATAATCATCGGCTCCAGAATCTAATCCTTTTACTCGATCCTCTATACTATCTTTTGCCGTTAACATTAAAATAGGAGTGTTTATATTTTCCTCTCTTAAGTTTTTGCAAACAGTTATACCGTCTTTTCTTGGTAGCATAATATCAAGAATAATTAAATCATAAGACGAGTATTTTGCATAATCTTCACCTTCTTCTCCGTCAAATGCTACATCGACGCAGTATCCTTCTTCAGTTAATCCTCTTTTTATTATATTAGCAAGTTTCTCTTCGTCTTCAATAACCAAAATCTTCATTATTATCACCTCAGATATATTAATTTTAACACACTCAATTTTCTGACATTTAAATTAATATTCTATGAAATAACCCACATAAAAAAAGCAGCGATTGGAGCAATACTTAAATTGTCGTTTAACCAATTACCTAAACCTTCCATAACAGTCGCAGCTATCGCACCAACTATTAAAGCCAAATAAGTAATTGGTATCCCAATTAAGTTCATATAGACTGCACCTGATGCTAAACAAATCATAAAACAAGCAATACTTCCCTCAATTGATTTTCCTTTTATCCATTGATGCTTTCCCCACTTTTTACCCACTAAAACAGCCCATGAGTCCCCCAAAGCTAACATTACAATAGAAATCAAGGAATAAGGAACAGGGAAAAGACCGGCTATAGCACAACCCATAAGAAAATAACTCGTCCCAGAAACATTGCTAGCTTCTTCACTTTTACTAACTGACTTAAAAATCTTTTTTAATATTCTATTAAGACTTTTTGAATATCTTCTAATTAATTCAAGAATAAGAGCTATTAAACCTGCTATCAAAACTATATATCTAAAAACTACTGGTCCCCAAAGTGGGTAAGCTAATGCAGGAAACAACAGTCCCATATATCTCCACAATTTTCTTCTAACAAAGTTATCCTTGAGCGGACCTTTTATATCTTCGAAAGATAATTTCAAATTTTTCCAACCTTTAACGAACAACCAAGCAACCATAACGAGAGCAAAAATTGTACCCAATAAATTAATTGTTCCTCTTAAAAAACCAATCAAAATGACAAAAGGCCATAAAATTGATAGAACAAACATTATCCCTTTACCGAAAGTAAGCCACAGCGTTCCAGCAAATATTCCAAAAGCAGCAGATTCTAACGGGAACAATAAAACAAAAGATCCGACAGCCGCAGCAACACCTACGCCTCCCTTACCTCTCAGCCAAATTGAGTTAGAATGACCAATTATCGCAACTAATGCTAATAAAGGCCACCAACTTTTTTCTAAGCTTAGTAGCATTCCAAATAAAATAGCTAAAATACCTTTAGTCGCATCTCCAGAAAAAGATAAAATACCTGCTATTGGTCCAGCTTCTTTCCAAGCATTTGTAGCACCTACGTTTTTTGTACCTACCTTTCTTAAATCTTTGCCAGAAAATACCTTTGCAAAGATATAACTCCATGGGACAGAACCTATAAAATAGCTAACTATTAAAGAAATCATTAATTTCATATTTATCACCTCTCAATTAAATTATACTTCCTTTAGAAAAATTTATAAAAAGTAAGAAAAATCAAGATAATCAAAAATATTTCAACTTAACGGGATGTCATTAACTCTAATTAGGTAAAATAAAAGTTGACTTTTTATTTATATTAATTTAAAATAGTTATAAATATATTCGATTTTAGAATGAATTAATTTAAAAGGAGATAAACATGCCCATAAAAATATCTTTTATAGGAGCAGGTAGTGTAAGATACACAGTTAAATTAGTAGGAGATTTAGTTAAAACAAAAGAATTGAACGGAAGCTTAGTTTCTTTCATGGATATAGATGAGGAAAGATTAAATGCTGTAGAAAATTTAACCAAAAGATATACTCAAGAAATAGGTGGGGATTTAAAATTCGAAAAAACAATTAATAGAGAAGAATCACTTAAAGATGCAGATTTTGTAATAAACACAGCCTTATATAGAGCACCTGGTCATGAAGATGGGTATGTAAGTTATGAAATAATGAGAGATGTTGCAGATAGGTATGGATATTACAGGGGGATAGATAGTCAAGAATTCAATATGGTTTCTGATTATTACACGTTTACTAATTATAACCATTTAAAAATGTCACTCGATATAGCAAAATCCGTTGAAAAACTATGTCCCAACGCATGGCTTATTCAAACAGCTAACCCAGTTTTTGAAATTACTCAGCTAATAAAAAGACTAACAAACGTTAAAGTTGTAGGATTTTGTCACGGAGTGGGAGGAGTTCATGAGGTTTTTAAAGCATTAGGGTTAGATGAGAAAGAAATAGATTGGCAAGTAGCTGGAGTAAACCATGGAATTTGGTTGAATAGATTTTTATACAAAGGTGAAGACGGTTATACTATATTAGACAAATGGATAGAAGAAGAATCAAAAAATTGGGAACCTAAGGATCCATGGGATACTCACTTAGCCCCTGCTGTTATAGACATGTACAAATTTTATGGATTATTACCCATAGGAGATACAACAAGAAACTGCAATTGGAAACATCACAATAGTTTAGAAGCAAAAAAGAAATGGTATGGAAAATTCGGGGCTATAGATAACGAAGTAGAAAGGCCAAAATTCTATGAGGAATTAAGACAAATTAAAAGACAAATTATACAAGTTTCAAAAGATCCAAAAATAAAAATAACAGAAAATTGGCCAGAGGAATTTCCAAAAGAGAAATTAAGTGGAGAACAACAAATATCTTTTATAAACGCATTAACAAACGATGTAGAAGCAAGACTATTTTTAAATGTATTGAACAACGGAACAATCAAGTCTATACCAGATGATGTAGTTGTAGAAGTCCCGGTAACGGTAAATAAAAACGGAATAATTCCCGAAAAAATAGAACCTGATTTACCAGAAAAAATAAAGAAATATTATTTAATTCCAAGAATAACAAGAATGGAAATGGCTATAGAAGCATTCACAACAGGGGATAGAAAAATTCTTGAAGAAGTCTTAGTTAGAGATCCTAGGACAAAAGATTATAACGCTATTCCTAAATTATGGGATGAAATATTCAATTTGCCTTTTAATAAAGAAATGAAGGAACATTATAAAAGCTATAATCAATAAAAGTTTTTTTAAAATTAAATGTCAGAAAATTCTCATGTAAGGAGGTGAAGGAAGGGAAGTAATATGAATAGAGGATAAAGCTTGATGTTTTAAGTTAAAGATTTATTTCTTATTAAGAAAATTTCAACTCTATTATTAGGAGGTGTTCATGGTGAAAAAGTTTTTAATTGTTACTTTGCTAGCATTAACAGTATTTTCTGTAAGTCTTTTCCCAATGCAGAAACAAGGAGATAAAATCATTTTGAGAGCTTCTGATGATCACGTTTGGGAGTATCCAACAGTTCAAGGTTTAGACATTATGGCCAGATTAGTTAATATGTGGACAGATGGAAGAATAGAGATAAAGATCTATCCTAGCGCAGTCTTAGGGTCTGAAAAGGAAACTATTGAACAAACCCAAATGGGGATAATAGACATAAACAGGACATCTATATCTCCTTTAACTTCTTTGTATGATAAACTAAACGTTATAGCCCTTCCTTACCTTTACAGAGATAGGGAGCATATGTGGAAAGTATTAAATGGTGAGATTGGACAAGGTATACTTGAGGAATTAGAACAGGTTGGTTTAGTGGGACTAGCATACATGGATTCGGGAGCAAGAAGTTTTTACGCAAAAAAGCCTATTTATTCTCCTGAAGATATGAATGGTATGGTTGTTAGAGTTCAGAAGAGTGAATTAATGATGGACGTTGTAACTGCTTTGGGAGCCAAACCAACTCCCATGGCTTTTGAAGAAGTGTATACAGCCTTGCAAACTGGAGTAATAGATGCCGCTGAAAACAATCCCCCAAGTTATCTTGAAACTTCTCATTATGAAGTAGCTCCATATTTTTCACTAGATGAACATTCTATGGTTCCTGAAATGATATATATGAGTAAGGTTACGTGGGATAAATTATCAGAAGAAGACAGAAAAATTATAAAAATGGCAGCTCAAGCAGCCCAAGAGGCTCAAATTAAATTGTGGATTGAACAGGAAAAGTTAGCTTTAGAAAAGGTCGAGGAATCAGGAGTTACAATTATTCATCCCGATAAACAACCATTTGTAGATGCGATGGAAAAGGTGTATCAAAAATATGGATCAGATTATGCAGAACTAATCGAACAAATTCAATCAATGAAATAAAAAATTTATCTTTGAGAATGGGGGAATCCCCATTCTCTTTTGAACCTTGAATTTTCTCATTTGGAGGAGGAATTCTGAATGAATAAAATTTTTGAAACAGTGGATAAGATTTTTTTTGCAATTTTAGGTGGGGGGTTACTGTTTAATGTGGCCATAACATTTTCGCAAGTTGTTGCAAGGTATCTTTTTAACTCACCTTTGGTATGGCAAGAAGAATTATCAGGTGTTACTATGATGTATCTAGTAGTGATTGGAACAACGTGGGGGATTAGGAAATCTATTCATATATCAGTTTCTGTTGTTTCGAATATTTTATTTAAAAAAGTTCCGATTGTTCCAGATATATTAGAAATTTTAAGTTATATATTTTATTCAATTTTGGCTATTTTTCAAGGATTTCAATTAGCTCATTTAACAAGATTTCAAAAATTACCAACATTAGGAGTAAAGCAAAGTTATATCTATGGAATAATTCCTGTTAGTGGAATCATTATGCTTTATTTTGTTTTTGAAAAAATCTATGAGTTATGGAAAATTAAGAGGGGGGATAAAGTATGAATGCTTCGATTATACTTATAGTAAGTTTTTTAGTAATGATTTTTCTTAGGATTCCTATATCTTTCTCTTTGCTATTTTCCTCTTTTATTGCAGTATTTTACTTGGGTTTACCTCCAATGATAGTTTTGCAAAGAATGGCTGATCCCCTAGATAATATTTCTTTAATGGCTATTCCTTTTTTTATATTAGCAGGGAAGATAATGGCGGAATCAGGTATATCAAAAAGATTAGTTGATTTTGCAAATCTTTTAGTTGGACGAGTAAGGGGAGGGTTAGCATTTGCTAACATAGTTGCTTCGATGCTGTTTGGAGGAATGTCAGGATCTTCTGTAGCTGATACCGCCTCAATTGGTTCTATACTTATTCCAGAAATGGAAAAAAATGGTTATGATAAAGATTACTCTATAGCTGTTACTGTTACTTCTTCAACCGAAGGCTTAGTTATTCCACCAAGTCACAATGCTATTATATATGCTCAAGCTGCTGGAGGGGTATCAATTGCTAGTTTGTTTCTAGCAGGGGCGATTCCTGGAATTATGATAGGTTTGGGCTTGATGATTCCCGCCTTCATAATTGCTGTAAGGAAAAAATATCCTGCGGGGAATAGATTAAGTGGAAAAGAAGCATGGAAAGTGGCTTTAGATTCTATATGGGGATTGATGACAATAGTAATAATTATTGGAGGTGTGTTAAGCGGAATATTTACTGCCACAGAATCTGCAGTCGTTGCAGTAGTATATGCTTTATTAATTGCTATATTCGTTTATCGAGAATTGAATATAACAAAATTTCTTAAGATAATTAGAGAAACTTTAGAAACTACTATAGCTGTTCTTTTTCTTATAGGTGCTGCATCAGCATTTGGATGGTTATTAGCTTATCTAAATATTCCAGAATTAGTTGCTAGCGGTATTTTAAGTATTTCATCTAATAAGTATGTAATCTTGTTAATAATAAACGCAGTATTACTGTTATTAGGTATGATAATGGATATGGCTCCTTTGATTGTTATAACTACGCCTATTTTTTTACCTTTGGTAATGGATTTGGGGATAAGTCCTATTCATTTTGGAATAATTTTGATGATAAATTTAGGCATAGGGCTTTGTACACCGCCCGTTGGAAACACTTTGTTTGTAGGAGCCGTTGTTGGGAAATCGACTATTGAAAATGTTTTTAAAGCTATGTGGCCTTTTTATCTAGCGATGATAGGTATTTTACTTTTAGTCACTTATGTTCCTTTTTTTGCTGAATGGTTGCCCTCCTTGTTGGCGTAAAAAATAAGTAATTAAAGAGGGGAATATATATGAATAAAGTTAGATTTGGCTTGATAGGAGCAGGTAATGTAGGGAAAGTCCATGCTAAAGCTTTAGAAAGTATAAAAGAAGCAGAACTAGTAACTATATATAGTAGAAATAAAAAGAAGAGTGAAAAACTTGCGAGTGAGTTTAATTGCGAATATTCTGCTGATATAAAAGAAATATTAGAAAGGAACGATATTGAAGCTGTAATTATAGCTCTTCCAAGCGCATTACATGCAGATGTTGGAATAGCAGCAGCAAAAAATGGCAAACATGTTGTAGTTGAAAAGCCTGTAGATGTTTCGTTAAAAAAAACCGACAACTTAATTAACGAATGTAAAAAGCGAAATGTTTTGCTTAGTGTTATTTTTCAAAGAAGGTTTTCAGACTCCTCTTTCAGACTAAAAAAAGCAGTGAAAAAAGGATATTTTGGAAAAATAAATTTTGGAGCTGCGCATACAAAATGGTACAGAGATCAAAGTTATTATGAAAATAGCAGTTGGCGTGGAACTTGGAAATTGGATGGGGGAGGAGCATTAATAAATCAGTCTATTCATTATGTAGATCTATTAAGATATATCGTTGGTGAAATTGAAGAAGTTTTTGCTTATTCAGCTACAAGAATGCACGATATAGAGGTCGAAGATATTTTAACAGGAACTATAAAATATAAAAATGGGGCTCTTGGTTTTATTGAAGCTAATACGGCTGCTTATCCGGGATTATATTCTCGAATTGATGTATATGGAGAAAAAGGTATAGCTGTAATACAAGACGAAGAAATAAAAACTTGGAAAACGGTATCTGAATCATATGAATTTAAAGAGGAAAAGAAAAAATCAAGTTATAATTCTCCTGATATTGATTATTTTTTGCATCAGAAGCAATTAATAAACATTGTTGAAAGTATACAAAAAGATGAAGAACCAGCAGTAACAGGTATAGATGGAAGGAATACTCTTGCTGTAGTTTTAGCATTATATGAATCATCAAGAAAAAATCTACCACAAAAAGTAGAAATTATATGAATACATGTAAAATTTCTAGTTAGAAGGAGGAATAAAATTGGGATTTTTAGATGAAAATTATTTATTACAAAACAAAACTTCAAAATTATTGTATGAATCAGTGAAAGATTTACCAATTTTGGATGCACACAATCACGGAGATGTTAAAGAAATTGTAGAAAATGAAGGGTGGCAAGATATTTGGCAAGTAGAGGGAGCTACCGACCATTATGTTTGGGAATTAATGAGAAAAGGAGGAGTTTCTGAAGATAAAATAACTGGAGAAGCTTCCAATAGGGAGAAATGGAATGCTTTGGCAACTGTTTTCCCTAAATTTGTTGGGAACCCTACTTACGAATGGATACATCTTGATTTAAAAAGAATGTTTAAAATTGAAGATAATATTTCAAAATATACCTCAGAAAAAATATGGGAAGAAACCACTTTATTGTTAAAAAATGAAAGCATGAAACCTCAATATTTATTAAAAAAAATGAATGTAGAGATAATGTGCACAACGAATAATCCTACTGAGGATCTTTCTTATCATCGTAAAGCAAAAGAAATAGAAGGGATCAAAATTCTTCCAACCTGGCGTCCAGATAAGGCTATGAATATTGATAAAGAAGAATGGCAAGAGTTTATAGAAAAGTTAGGAGAGGTAACAAAAGAAGATGTTAATACATTTGAAGGTTTTTTAAAAGCGTTGTACAAAAGTCGCGAAAGTTTCGAGAATCTTGGTTGTGTTGCGAGTGATCATGGAATATTTCAGCCTGTTTCATATCCAGTAGAAAAAACAAAAGTAGAAGAAGTTTATCAAAAAGCTCTTTCAAGCAAAGAGTTAACTGATCAAGAAGTTTCAGATTTCAAATCTTTTATTTTTCATGAATTTGGAAAAATGAATGCTGAAAGTAATTGGGTGATGCAGCTACATATTGGAGCTGTAAGAGATTATAGGGATAAATTGTATATGAATTTGGGGCTTGATGCTGGTGGAGATATTTCAACAAGTCAAGTAGATTTGGCAAATGGATTAAGATATTTTCTAAATCAATATGATGAAAAACTGAAAGTCGTACTATATTTTTTGGATCCTTCTTTATTTTTAACTGTATCTAGCATAGCAAGAGCTTTTCCAAATGTGAGTTTGGGTGCGCCGTGGTGGTTTAATGACAGCCCATTTGGAATGGAAATGTATCTGAAATATATAGCTACAGTTGATTTATTAAGCGATTTAGCAGGTTGGGTAACAGATTCTAGGAAACTTATATCTTATGGTTCGAGAACTGAAATGTTTAGAAGGGAGTTATCTAACGTAGTTGGAGAAATGGTTGAAAAAGGTCAAATACCAATTCGAGAGGCGTTTGATTTGGTAAGAGAAATTTGTTACGAAAGGCCAAAGAAATTATTTTTTGAAAATATTTAAAATTTTCTGATAAAATACCTAATAACCGTCAATGAATTTGGAGGAAAGAAAAGATGAAAAAAGCGTCCTTGTCTTCTTTGAAAGTAAATAATGCCTTATTGATTTTTGAATCATTAAGAAATAACGGACCCATGAGCCGAGCGAATATTGCTAGAGAAACTCATCTTATGCCTTCAACTGTGAGTTATATAACTAGCTTACTTTTAGAAAAAAGGGTTTTAAAAGAAAAGGGAAGTGAAGAAGTATCCAGAGTCGGTAAAAAAGGAGTTTTGCTAGATATTAACTACGAAGATTTTTTATTTCTTGGCTATGATGTAGGCTCTGCCTACTCTAGGGTAATTGTTTCAAATGGGAAAGGAGATATACAGTATTCTAAAAGGTTTGAATCGAAGAAGAATGATTCATTATTGAAGCAAATTTATGAAAATATTCAAACCGTTAATAAAAAATTTAATATAAAAGGTATAGGTATGGCTTTCCCTGGCTATGTGAATCCAGAAAAAGGGATGGTTGTTAGAGCCCATAATTTAGATATTTCAAACTTTGATGTAAAAAAAGTAATGAAAAAAGAATTTAATCTTCCTGCCTATGTTGATCATAATACTATAATGATGGCAAGAAATTTAATTTCTAATAATTCTCACAAAGAAAAAGATTTTTGTATTATTAATATTGGTCCTGGAATTGGTGTAGGTATAGTTAATGATGGGAAAATATTGAGAGGTTATAGTAATGCGGCTGGAGAGTTGGGACATATAACTATTAACTCCGATGGAAGGAAATGTAATTGTGGGAAAAAAGGTTGTTTAGAAACAGAAAGCTCAAGTAAAGCTATAGTGAAAACTTATGAAGAGTTATCTGGAGAAAATTTAAATTGTGAAGGAAATTGTGATTCAAGTATTGTGTATAAACTAGCAGAAGACGGCAATAAAAAAGCTATAAAAGCTTTTGAAAGAGCAGGGTACTATTTGGGGATAGGAATTGCTTCGTTAGTAAATATTTTAAATCCAGAAAAAGTTTATATTGCCGGGGGAGTATCTTATGGTTGGAAATACTTAAAAAGTTCTGTTGAAAAGAGTTATAAAGAAAATATATTTTATGCGAACAAGGATGTAAAATTAGAACTACCATCCATCGGTGAATATATAACGGCTTTAGGAGCTTCAACCTTTGCTTTTGAAAAATATATAAAAGAAGAGTTAATTTCGAGAAAGTTGTGAGTGAGGAGGCTAATAGAAATGTTTACTAAATTACCAAAAAAATGTGTTTCTCTAGGATTAGGTGACAGAATAGGTTTGGCAACTGGTGGCCATGGAAAAGTCGCTAAGAAGTATGATTTCTTTCCAGTTTTTGCCCAACAAAGTATAAGAGAGTTAAATTTTACAGGAAGAACTTTCCCTGATGTAAGAAAAGATGTCTTAAATGCTCTTGTTGATATAAACTACGTTGGAAATAGTGGATTTGATGGTGATCATTTAAAAAGCGACAAAGAGATTCAATATGCCTTAGATTCTGGGATAACTATGTTAACTCTGGATTGTTCAGAATATATGAATAGAGAGTCTTCTCTAAAAGAACGAATATTAGACTTGTTTTACAACAAGTCATTTTTTGTTGATGATATGCCTGTTGAATTTTACAATAAAGAAGAGATAGAAAAGATTGTTTCCACTTACTCTGGAGTAATAGAAAGGGCCATAAGTGTTTGGAATGATTTCTCCAAAGTTAATAAAAAAGAGGTTTCTTTTGAGATTTCTATTGATGAAACCGATATTCCCTCTGATGAGAAAACACATTTTCTAATTTCCAAATGTTTGTATGATGAGGGAATTACGATAGATACCCTAGCTCCTAGATTTCCAGGAGAGTTTCAAAAAGGAATAGATTATATAGGAGATGTTGAAGTATTCAAAAAATCTTTGAAAAGACATTATAAAATTGCTAAGTATTTCGGTTATAGGCTTTCAGTACATTCTGGTAGTGACAAGTTTTCTATTTATCCATATATAGGAGAAATCACTCAAGGGAACTATCATCTAAAAACATCGGGAACAAGTTATCTTGAAGCGGTTAAACTCGTAGCTGAAAAAGATCAAGAATTTTTTAAAAAGATTTGGAAAACTTGTCTTGAAAAAAGAGAAGAAATGGATAGATATTATCATCTCTCTTGTGATCCTTTGTCAGTACCAACAGATTTAAAACCGAGTGAATATTTAAATAACCCTAATGCTAGGCAAACCCTACATGTTTCTTATATGTTTGTGTTGAATCCTGAATACGATTTTAGAAATAAATTCTACGAAATCTTGACTAATTATCAATCTGAGTATCAGGAACATGTATCAAATCACATTGAAAAACATGTTAAAGAGTTGAAAATCGAAAAAAACAAGGAATAATCTATATAAGCGTCTCAGGAATTTCCCTAAAAGGTTCAACTATTATAGTTTCATAGTTTTTATAAAGCCACATTCCTGGTTTAGCCCCTTTAGGTTTCCAGACGTTTTTTCTTTTTGTGTAATCAACTGCGACGTTAGAAGACATTTTTGCTTTAGAGAAAGTTGCAGCTAACTTTGCTGCATACTCTATAACATCTTGCGGGATTTCTTTACCTGCACTTTTTACAATCGTATGAGAACCAGGAATATTATGGGTATGTAGCCAAATATCTTCTTGGGCTGCAATTTTTGTTATTTCATCATTTTGTTTGTTATTTTTTCCTACTAATATATCAAAACCTTGATAATTATATTTTCTATAAGTTGATTTTTCTTTTCTTTCTCTTTTATTCTTTTTGTTTTCACTAATTAGCCCTATTTCTTTCATTTCTTCTTTTATTTCTAATAAAGTTGGGATATCTTCAGAAGAAGATATAGTTTCTAATAATTGATTAAAGTAATCTAATTCTTTTAAAATAATTTTTATTCTTTTTTTTGCAAATTCAACCTTTTTCTTTATTCTTTTTATTTTTTTGTAGTATCTTTCTAAATTTTGTGTTGGAGAAATTAAAGGATCAATTTCGATAGTAACCTTTTTACCTGTATTCCAGTCTGTTACTTCAAAATAGCTTTCCCCTTTTTTTATTTGGTATAAGTAAGTTTGAAGAAGTTCCCCTTTTTTTTCTAATTCTTCTAAATGTTTTTCTTCATTTAAATCTTTTGTAATGTTTTCTTTGGTTTTTTCTAATCTTTCAATTTCGTTTCTTACCCTTTTTTCTAAATCTTTTTTTATTTCCAACAGCCGTGATTGGTTAGATTTTTCTTCAAAAACTTTCAATAAAGCCTCAGAAGGTTTTAGTTTTTTGTATTCAAAATTATTTGGCGTTATTGCAGAAACATCATATTCATTTCCCTCTTTGAAATAAAATAAATAAGGAGAATTAAGATCTTTTATAACATTATAAGTTCCTATCTCTTTAAAAAACTCTCTAGATTGTTTAGAAAAACCCATTAGATTATTAAACTCGATGTTTTCAATATTATCTTTTAAAATATTTATTTTTGAATCATCAAAGTATGGGATATATTTTGCTCCTGGAAGTATAGGTCTAAATTCATCGTGGATACTTCTTAAAGCTTCTTCTATTTTTCCTTCTTCGTTAACTAAGATTAAGTTAGAATTTCTACCCATAAGTTCAAAATAAAGTTTATATTCCTTTGTTTGAGAATGTTCTTGATCATAACTAGCAATTTGAAAATATCCAAGTCTGTCTAACCCTAATTGCTGAACGTCAGCAACCCTACCGTTACGCACCTTTTTTCTCAAAAATTGAGCGAAATTGTTAGGTTGAATAGGTATATCAGGTTTGTTTGAAAGTAAAATTACATAAGAAGGATTTTGAATAGAAAATAATACAAAGCACTTAGAAAATTGAAATAAAATTTGGTATTTAACTGGTTGATAAATATTTTTTATTCTGTCTCCTGATATGGTTTCTTTAATTTCTCTAATAACTTTATACAATGTTAGACCATCAAAGGGCATTCATTTCACCTCATGATTAATTTTTATTTTTGTGTCAAAAAACAAAAGAGGCATTTTTAAATAGCCTCTTTTGCTCATAATAAATCTATAATAAAAATTAATTTATGAACCAGAACTTTGCTTCCCCTTATCCATGAATCCAATTATAAGGGAAATAACACCAACAATTAAATCAATCCACGCATGCCACATGGGCATAGAAGCAACACTAAATCCAGCTATAGCCATAATTAAAAGGTAAATTCCAACAACTATTAACCATGGTTTGGTCATAATATCCCCTCCTTTTTGCTAATAAGGAACTAAATTTTCGCCAACGTCATCCGATAATAAGGTGAAAGACTCTTAAAACTCAATTGTTGAATAATTTTGTCAGAATTACTTTAATAATATGATAAAAGATAAACATTGCTTTTATGATAACATTAGAATAATATTATGTTAAACAGCTATTGGAAGTATGGAGATAATAATATTTTAATTTTGTGATATAATTTGAAAAGTTATCTAAATATTAGCTATTTAATTAAGATAAGGAACATATTTAGGAGGATGAATTTTGAGTAGCAAATCAAGATTAGGATCGTTTTTATTTTTATTGGTTTTGTTTTTATTGCCAGTTTATTTTTTCGCTTCCAAAAGTATTTTAATTTTGAACTCATATAATCCGGGATTTTCATGGTCAGATAGTGAATTAGAAGGATTGAAAACAGTATTAGATAATGTGGAAGATTTAGAGTTTTATGTAGAATACATGGATACAAAAAGATTTGGTGATGAAGAAAGTTTGATATTTTTTAGGGAATATCTAGAAAAGAAATTTGTGGGTTTTAATTTTGATATTATATTGACTCTTGATAATAACGCATTTGATTTTGTTTTGGATAATTATGAAGCTCTTTTTAAACCTACTCCTATAATTTATGGGGGTATAAATTATTACCAAGACTATGATTTAGATCATTTGAATTTTGCTAGCGGTGTTGTAGAAAAACATGATATTTATGAAACTTTAGAATTAGCTTTAAAATTGCAACCAAGTACTGAAAATATTTACATTGTAGTTGATAATAACACAAAAACCGGCATGCTTTTCAAAAATGAATTACACAATGAAATAATACCCAATTATCCTAATATCAATTTCATTTTTTTGACTGAATCTTTAGAACAAATAAAAGAAAACCTATTGAATCCGTTAGATAATTCTCTGGTTTTACTTTTATCTTATAGCAGAGATGAACATGGAAATTTTTATGATTATAATGAAATTGGAGAGTACATGAACCAATTTAAAAATATACCTATTTATACAACAGCCAGTGTTTATATGAATTATGATGTTTTGGGTGGCAAAATTACAAGTGCCTTTGATCAAGGTAAAATAATGGGAGAAATAGCTCTGAAAGTCTTACAAGGTAATGATATCTCAGGTTTACCAAGGGTATATTTTCCTAAAAACGAATATGTTTTTAACTTCTTAGAACTAGAAAGATTGGGAATTACAGCTCATCAACTCCCTCCAGATTCAATAATATTAAATCAACCGCTTTCTTTCCATGAAAGAAATCCAATAATTTTCTGGATAATGATAATACTTACCCCAACTTTTATAGGTTTCTTTTATCTTATAACAGAAGACAACAGAAAATTAAAAGTCATAATAGAAGATTTAAATAAAACAAAAGAAGAATTACAAAGTTTTAATGAAGAAATCGAAGCTTCTAATGAGCAACTGGTTTCATATAATGAAGAGCTTGTAGCTCAAAATGAGGAAATTGAAAATAATTACAAAGAAATCGAAAAAATGAACAATAAAATAAGAAATCTTGTTAGTATTCTTTCTGAGTTGGGTAAAAGCAATGAAAAAATCGATGATTTCTTTCAAAAATTTTTAGAAACTATGATATTAGAAATTCCAGAGTCGGATTATGGTAGTGTTTCAATTATAGAAAAAGAGGAATGGAGGTTTTTAACAGCTGTAGGTCATGATATAAATGGTTTAAAATCTCTTTCATTAAAAAAGGATTATGTATTTTTTTCTGAAGAGGTAACGGTTGTTGATAATATAATTTCTGAAAATTCAAAAAGGTGGCCTGAGAGTGTAGGTATTATGATAAATAAGTATGCTAAACCAACAAAATCAACTATGTTGAAAGCTATAAAAATAGATGACGATATATATTTGAATATTTCCTTAGATATACGTAAAGGAAATAGTGAGAAATTTTCTCAACAATCGTTTAAATTTTTTGATTCACTATTAAATTTAGCAAAGTTATTTTTGGTCAATAAGTTAAGAACAACCGAAATACAAAATGCCTATAACTCTTTTGCTAGCAAATTATCTATGTTAGCTGAATCACACGATGAGGATAGTAAGATGCATATTTACCGAGTAAGTGATTTATCAGCATTTTTTGCTGAAAAGTTACAATTAGGCAAAGAAGTAATAGAAAAAATTAGATCTTTTTCCCCTCTTCATGATGTGGGTAAACTTTTTATTTCACCTTTAATCCTTAATAAAAAAGATGAATTAAATGCAGAAGAATGGGAAGAAGTAAGGCATCATCCTTTGTTGGCAGATAATTTGCTAGAAGGAAAATATTTTGAAACAGCCAGAAAAATTGCCATATACCACCATGAAAGATTTGATGGAAGCGGGTATCCATTTGGGTTAAGAAATGGATTTATACCTATAGAAGCTCAAATAGTTGGAATTGTTGATGTATATGATGCATTGAGATCTAAGAGAAGTTATAAAGAACCTTACACACATAGACAAGCAGTAGAAATTATATTAAATGGAGATAACAGAACAAAACCTGAACATTTCAATCCAAAATTGTTAGAGATAATTAAAATGTATGATAAAGAGATGGAAGAGTTATATAAGAAATATGAAGGGTAGTGAAAAAGGTATATTTATTGGGAGGTAAAGTGGTGGAAAATTCCAATATTATTGAGAAAGATGTGCAAAGAAAAATATTACATTTTCAAAAAGCAGAAATAACTGAATACCGAATATACGAAAGATTATCAAAATCCGTGAAAGACCCAAATAATAAAAAGGTTCTTCAAAGTATTGCTGATGAAGAACTTAAACACTATAACTTCTGGAAAAGTTATACAAAAAAAGAATTGAAGCCAAATCTTTGGAGAGTTTTATTTTATTTTATTATATCAAAAATATTAGGATTAACTTTTGGATTAAAATTGTTAGAAAATGGTGAAGAGCAAGCCCAGGATGCATATGAAGATATCTCAAAAATCATACCTGAGGTTAAAAAAATTGAAAAAGAAGAGGGTAAACACGAAAAAGAACTTTTAGAAATGATAGAAGAAGAAAGATTGAATTATGTTGGATCCATAGTTTTAGGTTTAAACGACGCATTAGTAGAATTAACAGGAGCTTTAGCTGGTTTAACGTTTGCTCTGCAAAATGGTGTATTAATAGCTACTTCTGGCTTAATAACTGGAATTGCAGCTTCGTTGTCTATGGGGGCATCTGAATATTTGTCAAAAAGGGCAGAAAATGATGATAGGGCTTTAAAATCTGCTATTTATACAGGAATAACATATTTAATTACAGTGGCATTGTTAATTTTGCCATATTTATTGATGCCCACATTTTATTTTCTTAGTTTAATTATAACTTTAATAATAGCTGTTATAATAATATTAGTTTTTAATTTCTATATTTCTGTTGCCAAAGATCTAAATTTCAAAAGTAGGTTCTTTGAGATGGCAGGAATCAGTTTGGGTGTTGCGGGTTTAACTTTTTTTATTGGATTTTTAGTTAGAATAACCCTAGGCGTGTCGATATAATATAGCAAAAGGGGGAATTTAATTTGAAAAAGATAAGTACAAAGATTATTTTGTCTTCTACTATATTAATAGTTGTAGTAGTTGGGATCATTAGCTTTGTTTCAATTCTTAGATCGACAAATCTCCTTGAAACTTATGCACTTAGTGGAGTTGATAGCTTATCTGAAAGTATTGCATCTGATTTAAATTCACAAATCAGGATTATTGAGGTTGTTGTGGATAATTTAAGTGAATCAGCTTTCTTTGGTTTCGATCCTTTTTTAGCAAGTTTTTCAAACAAAGAAGTTGTTAAATTTATGGATAAAGTTAAAGAAGTACCTAAGAAATTTTCAGAAAAAGTTGAAGGTAGTTTGGCTTCTTTTATCGTTTTTAATCCTGATATGTTGCGTACCAAAGAATTATTTTCTTTATATTATATTGAAAATGAAGATAAAAATATAGAAAATGAATATTTAAAATATGATGAATCTTTTAATTCTGAAAATGAAAAATATCAATGGTTTTTTAAAGCAAGAGATAAAGCAGAAGGGATTTGGACAGATATATATTATGATGAGTATTTACAATCAGATGTTATAACTTATTCAACTCCATATTTTGATCCAAAAGATGGTACTTTTGTTGGTGTTGTTGGTATGATATTCCCATTACAATATTTTTCGTCTCTTCTTCAAAAAGATTTAGGTTATAATAATTCCTATTTATTTTTAACGAATGATAATTTTGATGTAATTACTCATCCTTTTTATAATCCTAAAAAAAACATATCTGAAGAATTATCTAATCACTTAGAAACAATAAAATCTGATTCAATTGGGAACTTTGAAAGTTTTGATGATGGACAAAAAACACTTGTAAGTTATTCAAATTTAGAAAATGGTTGGATAGTTTATTTAAGCTTGAATGAAGAAGAGATTTATAAAGAAATAAATGATTTAACTTTTGTGATTGTTTTACTGACCATAATAGGAATAATTATAGCAATAATAGTTGCTTATTTTGTAGGAAAAGGAATATCAAAACCTATAAAAAATTTCTCTGATGTTCTTTTAAAATTTGGTCAAGGTGATCTTGATGTTGAATTTGAAACCAAATCCAAAGACGAAATAGGGGAAATGGCTAAATCTTTTGACAAAATGAAAGATAATTTAAAAGAAATTATTCTAGCTATTAAAAGTGCTTCAAATGAAGTTGAAATGTCTTCTAAAGAATTAAAAAAAGACTCACAAGAGTTTAATAATATTGCTCAAGAAAGTTTAATTAAAGCTGAAAATATAGAAGTAGTTTCCGAAGATAGTGCTTCATCAGTTGAAGAAATCACTTCAGGAATTGAAGAAATTGCATCATCAGCTCAAAGTTTATCTAATGCTGCTCAAGAATTATCTAATTTAGCGCAAACAACCCAAAATCAGGCAAATAAAGGAATGAGCAGTATAAACAATATTGTAACTAAAATAGAAAAAGGTGTTCGTCAGTCAGAAGAAACAAAAGAAAATGTATCTAATCTTCTTGAAAAGGCTGAGAATATTGAAAGTATTATCGAAACAATAAATTCTATTACTGAACAAACTAATTTATTGGCTTTAAATGCTGCTATCGAAGCAGCAAGAGCGGGAGAAGCTGGAAGAGGATTTGCTGTAGTGGCTGATGAAATAAGAAAATTAGCGGAGGAAAGTGCTAAAGCCACCGGTGAAATTGCAAATATATTAGATGATTTAAAAGACAGTACAAAAAATGTAAATGACTCTACTAATATGACAGTAAATACAATTTCCGAAATAAATTCAGAGGCTAATAATATTCAAGAACAGTTTAGAAACATTTTAAATCAAATAAATAATATGATTTCCGAAGTTGAAAACGTAACTGCTAGTTCAGAAGAACAAGGTGCAAGTACCCAAGAAATGAGTTCTTCAATGGAAAGAATAGCTAGGACCGTTAACGAAACAAGCGATAGAATAAAGGAGATTAAATCACTAATTCAAAATCAATCGGCTAAAACAAATTCTCTTAATGAAAAAGCCTTCGAATTAGAAAAGATTTCCAAAAATTTAAATTTAGAAATTTCAAAGTTTAAATCTGGAGGTTTGTAAAAGGAGGAATAGAAAGAATAAGAAAAATTCTAATTATAAATATTTTACTAATTTTCATTTTTTCTTTAGTTTATGGTGGAACTACTTTAAGGGTAAATGGTTTTTTAAACTTATACAATAATGTATATCAAACTGTTCCTTTCTATCGTTTTGTCAATTCAACAGAAGGAATAGGTTTGGATTATATAAAAGAATTACTATTGACCGATAAATATGTTCCAGAAGAAAAAGCAGAAGATTTTTTAAATTCTACTATAGTATTTTATTCTGAAAAAAACTATGATGTAAAAGAGTTATTTAATCCAAATTATTTCCTTCTTTTGTACGATTTGGTTATCAATTCAGAATCAATAGCTATATACTCTACAGAAAAAGAGCTTTTTGAAGATTTTTTTATAGGATTTTTCGGTGCTAAAAAGGTTAATGACAATCTTTTTGTAATGGATGAAAAGAACTTTTATGTCCTAATGGAGCAAAATGGAATTTTTTTAAATATGGAACCTATTTCCAATAATGTTAAAAATGATTATATTGTTTCTGGTTCCATTGATAACATTTTAAAGAATAACGATAGTTGGGAATTTTATATTGATGTAGAATCAAGAACAATTAATGCTAAATTTGTGTCTAAAGAATATAGAAGCTCAAAGAATCAATTTGGCTTAACCTCTTTAGAAAATAAAAAATTATTTGGAGAAGTTTTAGTCTTTGAAAGTGTAAACAGGAATGATTTTAAAAATTTTTACACAAAGTTTTTTACCCCTCTTGATGAAGAAAGTGAAAAATCTATAGATTTTTTGAAAGAAATAATAAAAGAAGATGAATTTATTGTTGTTAGCTCTCAAAGTATAAATGAAAATGAATTAGTTTTGTTTGTTGAAAGTACATTGGATTCTGTGAAATTGAAGAAATATGCTGAAGAAAGAAGAATGGAAGAAGGTAAAATAGGAACATATAATTACTATTTATGGTCTAAAGGTTCATACCCGAAAGAAATATATTTGTATTTTCAAAATGACGAATTAATTTTTTCAAATATTACTCCTGATAGAATGGGAATTTATTTGTCTGAAATGCCAAGATTCAAAAACACAAAGTATTTTGATCAGATTAAAAATAATCACCAATTTCATAATATTACTATAATAGATCTTTCTAACTACATTTCAAAGAACTATTATGGTTCAGTTGATAGTTGGATTGTAAAAAGTGAGTATCTGGAAGATGATAATTATACTTTAAAAATAAATATGAGATAAATGAATCGATAAATTTTTTGGAATAAAGAAAGGAGTGTTTGTTGAATGTTATTTGGTTTGATTGATAAAAATAAAAGTCTGATTAAAAGATACGCTAAGATAACTAAAAAGATAAATGAGCTAGAGAAAAGTATTCGATCATTAAGTGATAATGAATTGTCTGGAAAAACTGAAGAGTTCAAAAACAGAATCAATCAAGGGGAAAGTTTGGATAATTTATTGCCAGAGGCATTTGCCGTAGTCAGAGAAGCTTCACGAAGAACTGTTGGAATGAGGCATTTTGACGTCCAGTTAATGGGGGGTATAGCTTTACACGAGGGAAAAATAACAGAGATGAAAACGGGTGAAGGTAAAACGTTAGTTGCAACCCTTCCAATATATTTAAATGCTTTAACTGGGGAAAATGTTCACCTAGCAACTCACAATGATTATTTAGCTAAAAGAGATGCTCAATGGATGGGGCCAGTTTATGAGTTTTTGGGATTAAAAGTAGGGTTTATTCAGGCAAATATGGATAAGGAAGATAGAAGGAAAGCGTATGAAGCTAACGTGACCTATGGAACAGCAAATGAATTTGGATTTGATTATCTAAGGGATAATTTGGTTTATGAAAAAGGAGAAAAAGTTCAAAAGGGTCATTTCTTTGCAATTGTTGACGAAGCAGATTCTATATTGATAGACGAGGCAAGAACTCCACTCATTATTTCTGGACCATCTGATACACCATCTGAACTTTATCGAAGATTTGCCTCTCTTTCTAAGAGGTTTGTGCCTGATAAGGATTATACAATAGACGAGAAACAAAAGTCTTTGTCCCTGACAGAAGAAGGAATAAGTAAAGCAGAAAAACTGCTGTCTTTAGAGAATTTATACGATCCAAGTAATATTAAATACCTATTCCATCTTTTGAATGCCTTAAAAGCTATCAATTTTTTCAAAAGGGATAAAGATTATATAATTAAAGACGGAGAAGTAATTATAGTTGATGAATTCACAGGAAGGTTATTACCTGGAAGGAGATATTCTGAAGGTCTGCATCAAGCTATAGAAGCAAAAGAAGGAGTTAAAATAAAAGAAGAAAGTGTTACTTTTGCCACTATAACTTTCCAAAATTATTTTAGAATGTACAAAAAATTATCTGGTATGACTGGTACAGCCAAAACCGAAGAAGATGAATTCAAAGCTATTTATAATTCTGAGGTTGTAATAATACCTACTAATGAACCCGTAATAAGAGAAGATAGGAATGATTTAATATATAAAACAACAAAAGAAAAATATGAAGCAATTATTGATGAAATTGTGAATAGAAATAAAAAAGGGCAGCCTGTTTTGGTGGGAACTACTTCTATAGAAAACAGTGAAGTTTTAAGTGAAATGCTCAGAAAAAAAGGAGTACCTCATGAAGTTTTAAATGCAAAACAGCATGAAAGAGAAGCAGAAATCGTTGCTAAAGCGGGAGAGAAAAATGCGGTTACAATAGCTACTAATATGGCCGGTAGAGGTACAGATATAAAGTTGGGAGAAGGGGTAAAAGAACTCGGAGGTTTATTAGTATTAGGGACTGAAAGGCATGAGAGTAGAAGAATAGATAATCAGTTGATAGGTAGGGCTGGAAGGCAAGGAGATCCGGGAGAATCAATATTTATAATTTCTTTTGAAGATGATGTTTTAAGGCTCTTTGGTGGAGAGCGTATGAAGAACCTTATGAACGCTCTAAAAATAGAAGAAGGCCAACCAATTGAGCATAAAATGCTTAGTAAAGTTATAAGAGATGCTCAAAAGAAAATAGAAGGTATACATTTTTCAATTAGAAAGAGACTCTACGAATTTGACTCTGTGATGGATAAACAAAGAACCGTAATATATAATCATAGAGATTGGATACTGGAGCAAGATAATTATGACGAACATATAGAAGACATTATCAAAGATTTTGTGGAAAGGATAGTCACATCATCTTGGGATGAAAATGAAGAAAGAGTTGACAAAAAAGCTATAAACCAAAAGTTAAAACAATATTTAATTGTTTCTGATATAAAAGGAGAAACAATAGAAGAAGTAGAAAAGGAAGTTTTTGATCTTTTGTGGGAAAGATACAAATACAAAAAGGAAGAGTTTGGAGAAGATTTCAATAAAATAGCTAAATTTGTAATGCTTAGAATAATAGATGAAAAGTGGAGATATCATCTGGATTCAATTGAAGCTCTGAAAGAATCAGTTGGTTTAAGATCTTATGGGCAAAAAGATCCAGTTATGGAATTTAAAAAAGAATCTTACTTGATGTTTGATCAAATGGTCGATAGCATATACGATGAAATTGTTAATTATTTGATGAGGATAGTAAAAGTAGTTCCTGAAAAAGAAGAGAAAGAGGCAAAAAAGATATATGCAAACTTGAATTTCGTTCATAATAATAATAATTCTGCTATTGAAGGCTCAAATGATTCGAATAATTCTAAAAGTAAAGAAAATAAATCTGCCAATAAGATTAGAAAAAGATATAAAGTCAAAAGATAGAAAATATGAGGTGATCTGATGATAGAATATGAAATTAAAGTCAAAATTAGCGAACTTAGAGAAAGTTTTGAAAATTTAAAAGAGCTTTTTGACGTTCAAAAGGTAAAAAAAGAGATTCACAAGTTAGATAAAGAAATGATGGACCCAACGCTTTGGGACGATCCTCAAAGAGCTCAAAAGATTTCAAAAAGAGCTCAAGATTTAAAAAATGAATTACTTGAATTTAACAAGTTAGAAAGTGATTTTGAAGATCTAGAAATAGCTGTTGAATTATCTGATGAGGATCAAGGTATGACTAATCAAGTTGATGAAATATTAAAAGATATAGAAAAAAAGATTTCAGTTTTTAATATGAAAGCCTTGCTTTCAGGAGAGTATGATGATGCTAATGCTTTTTTAACAATACATCCAGGTGCTGGCGGTACAGAATCTCAGGATTGGACTTCAATGTTGTTTAGAATGTATACAAGATGGGCTGATAAAAATAATTTTAAAATAGAAACTATAGATTTCCAAGAGGGCGATGAAGCAGGTATTAAAAATGTTACCATTAAAATTTCTGGTGAATACGTTTATGGAAAACTTAGATACGAAAGTGGTGTACATCGATTGGTAAGAATTTCTCCTTTTGATTCAAATGCCAGAAGACACACCTCTTTTGCTTCTGTTTCTGTTATGCCTGAATTGGATGAAGATGTTGAAATAGAAATAAATATGGAAGAATTAAAGATTGATACATATAGATCTGGTGGAGCTGGCGGGCAGCATGTTAATAAAACTGATTCTGCAGTTAGAATAACTCATCTTCCAACAGGTATAGTTGTGGCAGTTCAAAATGAACGCTCGCAGCATCAGAATAAAGCAAATGCTTTGAAAATTTTAAAGTCCAAATTATACGAATTAGAGCAACAAAAAAATATTGAAGAAAGAATGAAAATTCGTGGAGAAGTTAAAGATATTTCTTGGGGAAATCAGATAAGGTCATATGTTTTGTATCCATATACTATGGTTAAAGATCATAGAACAGGGTATGAAACATCTAACGCCCAAGCAGTTTTGGATGGTGAAATAGACGGTTTTATAGAAGAAGAATTATTATTTTTTGCAAAATATAAATAAACGGCTAAGAAATAATTTGATTTTCAGTAAAAGAGGTGTATAATAATAACAAGGAAGTACGATAGTTTTCACAAAAGTGTAATGGTGGAAGAGAGTCTTTCTTATCTAATTACAGAAAAAGAAGGAATTTATGTCGATTGTACTGCTGGTGAAGGCGGACATATTAAAGCGATCATGCAGAAATGTGAAAATAAGGCAAAAGTAATAGGTGTTGATATAGATTATGAGGTTTTGGAGATAGCGGAACAAAAACTGAAAGAAATTTCTAATAATATTACCTTAATTAAATCATCTTATAAAGATATAGATATGGTTTTAGGTGGATTAGGCATAAAACAGGTTGATGGTTTTTTAATGGATTTAGGAGTTTCCACTTTTCAGCTTAAAGGTAAAAACAGGGGATTTTCTTTTCTAGATGATGAAGAGTTAGATATGAGAATGGATACAGAAGCCTCAAAGAATGCTGCTTACGTTGTTAATAATTATACTCAAGAAGAATTAAGGCGTATTATTTTCGAGTATGGGGAAGAAAAAAGATTTGCTAATAGCATAGCTAAAAGCATTTTGAAAAATCGTCCTATAAATACAACTCAAGAATTGGTATCAGCCATAAAAAAAGGACTCCCAAAATCTGAATTAGGGAATCGAAAAAGGCATTTTGCCACAAAAACTTTCCAGGCCATAAGAATTGAAGTTAATGATGAATTAAAGAATGTGGAGGATACACTTGCGAAATTCGAAAAATTTTTAAGAATCGGTGGAAGAGTAGTGATTATAACTTTCCATTCTTTGGAAGATAGGATAGTAAAAAATTTCTTTAAAAATAACAATAAATACATTTTTATTACTCAAAAGCCTATATTACCTTCAAAAGAAGAAATAATAAATAATCCTAGAAGTAGAAGTGCGAAATTAAGAGTGGCGGAGTTTGTAGGATAAGTTT
This sequence comes from Petrotoga sp. 9PW.55.5.1, assembly GCF_003265365.1. Classification (NCBI taxonomy): domain Bacteria; kingdom Thermotogati; phylum Thermotogota; class Thermotogae; order Petrotogales; family Petrotogaceae; genus Petrotoga; species Petrotoga sp. 9PW.55.5.1. The sequence continues at coordinate 61,411 of NZ_AUPM01000031.1, forward strand.
ATAGGGAAGTTTAGAAATAGGGGGAATTTTTATGGAAAAAGATACTCACATAAAGAGTCGGGAATTAGAAAGAACTAAAAGTAAAATTAAAGCTATAGATATAATTTTAATAGCATTGGTTTTTTTAGCTTTTTTAGCTGTTAGTATATGGGCGACAATATTTCTAAACTTTGGGAAAAATATTGAAAATTACAAAAATATAATTTCTAAGACTCAAATGGAAGTAAATAACTTGGAACAAAAAATAACAAAATTAGATTCTGATATTAATAAATATCTAGAGATTTTAAACCTAATGGAGAAGTAAATTACGTGGAATTAAAACGGATCATTTTTATCTTTGTGTTTGGTTTTTTGTACGTTTTCCTTATTTTCTTAACTTTCATATATAATAACTCTTTATCAAAAGACTTCGAAGAATTAGCTTCAATTTTAGAATCTCCTGAATATGCGCTGCTTTTAGACAGCGAAGGTAACACTCTTGTATATAATCAAAAAAAATATGAAGCATGGATAGATTTGGATTTTATGAAAAAAAGGAAAGAATATGAAAAGAACAAGTATTTATTGAATCAGAGATTTAATGAAGAGCAAATGCAGGATAAGAAATTTTTAAAATGGGGTGTCTATGACACGTACGAAGAAGCTTATATGGACCTAGGGGTTTTAAATAAATTTAGTAATATATATCCTGTAACTCAGAGAGTTTATAACGAACTATTTAATTTTGATCAATTAATTGGAAAAATAGGTAAAACGACTTATGGTATAGAACCTTTTTTGTTAGAGAAAGGGCTTCTAGAAAATCAAGATGAAATCCGTTTAAGTATCGATTTAGAACTTCAAAAGATTGTATATCAAGAGTTATTAAAGGCGGTAGAAAAGGAATCTGCCGAAGGTGGAACTGCAATAATAATGGAAAGTAATACTGGGAAAATTAAAGCTAGTGTTTCTTTATACCCTTGGAATATTGCATATATGGGTTATATTGAACCCGGTTCTACTTTAAAACCTTTATTAATAGCTCTTGCTTTGGATGAAAATATTGTAAATACAAACGATATTTTTTATTCTGGTTATGAATACTTTCCAACAGGTAAAAATAATTTTAGAGTAACCGAATCACAAGGTTATGGTTTTGGTGAAATTGGTCTAAAAGAAACTATTGTACATTCCTCGAATATAGTGATCTCAAAAATTATGAATGAAATTCTCAAAGAATTTTCTAATCAATGGCTTTATCAAAAACTAATAAATTTTGGATTTGGTGCTAAAACAGGGGTAGAATTTAAAGGAGAAATAAATGGGATTTTACCTCTACCCAATACTTGGTATGAAATAACTCCTTATCAGATTTCTTTAGGTCAAGGGATAGGGACCACCCCCATACAGTTGGTTTCTGCATTTAATGTTTTTGCAAACAATGGAAAGTATGTCCAACCAAGTTTTTTAGAAGATACAAGTACACTAAAAAGGCAAGTCATATCAGAACCAACTACTGATATAATAAAAGATTGGCTAGGTTATACAGTAATTGAAGGAACAGCAAAAAAAGCTTACAAAGAAGGACTTAGAATTGGTGGAAAAACAGGGACTGCTCAAAAGGCTCAAAGCGGGGTAGGATATATAAAAGGGAGCTATTATTCCTTGTTTGTAGGATTTTATCCATTGGTTGATCCAAAATATACCGCACTGATAGTAATAGATAACCCAAAAGAAGAATTTTATGGTGGGGAAGTAGCTGCCCCAGTTTTGAAAGATATTTTTTATCGCTATACGAAAGAAAAGGGAATTGAAACGTCAGAAAGTAAAAAAGTATATTATAACAATATTATGCCTGATTTAACAGGGTTTTCAGTTGTAGAGGCTTATAATATTCTTTTAAATATGGGAATAAATGGCAAGGACATAATCATCATAGGTAATGGTGATAAAGTTGTTTCTCAATCTATTAGTCCAAACAAATATATCGATGATTCAAAAATTATAGAATTATATGCTTTTAAATGAAGGAGAATGTGACTTGTCAAGAATTTTGTTATTAGGGAACTCATCTATCAAAAAAAGAATGAAAATCGAAGAAATCAAAAAAAATAATCAGGATGCAGAATTTATAAGGCTTTTTCCTGAAAATTATTCATCAGAAAATTTTAGTAATATCTTTACTATGGGAGATTTGTTTTCAAAAAAAAAGATCATAATAATTTCTGATTTTGATAAATATAATATTTCACAACAAGAAAAAATAGCAAGATTGATAAACCAGGTAGGAGAAGCTTTTAAAGGTTTTATTATATTAGAAAGTCAGAATGAAACGAAAATTCTAAAAAGCATAAAATTTGAAATAAAGGTTGATGCAAATCAACCACCACCTTGGAAAGAGGATTTGTGGATCAATTATTTAAAAGAAATAGCGAATAAATTCAGCAAGAATTTAAACGATGAAGCAGCTGAAAAATTAATCCAAATTGTTGGTAAAAATGAAGAGTTACTTTATGAAGAAGTTAAAAAGTTGTCGATATATTCAAAAAGTAACGATATTTTAAGTCAAGAAATTCAAGAAATATCTTCCGTTTTTTCAACTGTAAATTTAGAAGAATTATGTTATGAATTAGCTAGAAAAAACCAAAAAAAAGTACAAGACGAATTTCAAAAAGCAGTTTCATCTTCAAATTTTACATCAATTGGCATGCTAGGATATATGAATAGGTATTTTTTGGATTTGTATTCTGTTATATTATATGGAGAAAACAAAAAATACTATACATGGCCTGAAATAGCTAAAATAAGTAAAGAAAGTCAAGTTTCACAGCAAAGGGTTGCTTCTTTTTTAGGTTATAATTTCAAAAGTGATAAAACAAAAAAAACCAATTTAGAAAATATGTATTCTACTATTTCTTTAGGGAAAATAATAATAGAGCTAGAAAAATTGGATAGATCTTTAAAGGCTGGAGGAGATGCAAAAGTTCTTCTCGCTTCCTTTTTTCACGATTTTTGTACAGATAAGTTATGAAAGATCCTTCTTTACAATATTTCTAATTGATTTAGGCAATTTAATAACAAAGGTTGTTCCTTGTCCTGTACTCGATTCGACTGAAACAGATCCCTTCAAATTTTCTAAGTTTCTTTTGACTATAGCAAGTCCCAAACCACTTCCAGGTTTTTCCTTTGAAAGCCTAAAAAAGGGTTTAAAGATATCCTTTATTTTTTCTTTAGGGATGCCCGGACCCGTATCTTTTACAGTAATCACAAAATGTTTTGTATAATTATCAAATTCAATATTTACACTAACGGATCCTTGATCAGTATATTTTATGGCATTACCAATGACATTAACTAATACTTGCTTAAGTTTTGTTTCATCGGTTTCGATCTCTTTTGGGATATTTGTGGGGTAATTTAAATTAATCTCAAGATCGGGAGAAGCAGTCAATTCTAACATAGATAATACCTCATAAACTACTTTTTTCAAATCAATCTTTTTCAATTTTAGGTGAGTTTCCCTGTTCAACTTGTTAAATGTTGAAATATCATCTATGAGTGAATTCATATGCTTTGCTGAGAATAGCATCTTCTTTACAATATTTTTAATTTCGCTAGTTTCTAACTCAGTATTATTCAATATAGTCTCAGCAAAACCGATAATGGCAGTTAAAGGTGTCCTTAATTCATGGCTTATGAAACTTAAGTAATCAGAATTCAACTCTAAAGTTTCTTTCTCAGCATCTCTTAAGAATTTTAAAGTTAAAAAAATAGATGCTAAGTTACTAAACATTCTAATCATTTTTTTTGAATCATCAGAAAACGAATTAACATTGAAACTATCAATGTAAATGTGACCTATTATTCTCTCTTTATTTTTAAGTGCTGAAATTAAAGTAACCATATTGTTATTTTCATGATGTATCTTTTTGCTTATTTTATACAAATCCGTTTCCGGGGAGTTATAATCTAGAATATCTTTAACTTCCATAAATTCTTTATCCAAATGTTCGTTAATATATGACTCATTTAATGGAACAATCATATCTTTAATTAAACTTTGATCATACCCCATGCCAACTATGGCTTTATACAGCGCTCCTTCGATTAACCAGATTGAACCATACTCAGCCTCTGGGATTATTTTAATAGCGATCTTCAAAATCTTAGATAAAAAATCTTTTTCGGACTCATCCCAGTTTATTTCTTGTAATAATTCAACCATTTCTTGGAAAGATTCAATATAATATTCTTTTTCTATTTGTTTTTGCATGAGATATAATTCTCCCCCTAACGTTTTGTAAAATGTTTGTCACATTAATTATATCATAAATTTAAAAAATATATGTACTTACAGAAAATAATAATATAGGAACTTTAAAATAAACTTAAAAAAGCGAGCTTTTATTGCTCGCTTTTAAAATATTTATTTAATATGGCGGGGACGACGGGACTCGAACCCGCGGCCACCGGTGTGACAGACCGGCATGATAACCATCTTCACCACGTCCCCTTATAAGCTATTTTATTTTATCATAAAAAACGATCTTTGTAAAGATTTTTTCTTTAAAAATAATTAATAAAAACAAAAAATTATATATTTATTTGGAGAATATAATTATTCATTGTGCATTTTAAATGATTGACAAAGGTACAAATTATAGTATAATAGAAAATGACTAAATTTTGCAATTCGATTTTTTTATGCCGGTGTGGCTCAACGGTAGAGCGGCTCATTCGTAATGAGTAGGTTGGGGGTTCAAATCCCTTCACCGGCTCCATAAAACATTAATAAAAAATAATTTAGCGTCTAAAGGCGCTATTTTATTTTTATAAAAAAGATTTTTTGCAAAGGGATTGATTAAAATGGTGCTTCTGGATTTTGAGAAGAAAGTATTGGGGTTTATTAAAGACTATAAAATTTTTAACAAATATGATAAAATATTATTAGGAGTTTCTGGTGGAAAAGATTCCATGTCTTTGTTTTATACAATGCATAAATTGTCGAAAATTATAGGATTTGAAATCTCTGTAGTTCATTTGAATCATGGAATGAGAGAAGAAGCTATAAAAGACGAAAATTTTGTTAGAGAAAAATGTGAAAATATCGGTGTTCGTTTCATTTCTGAAAAAAAAGATGTCTTTCAATATTCTAAAAAGAACAAAGTTGGAATTGAGGTTGCGGGAAGAAGTTTGAGATATGAATTTTTTTATAGAACGTTAAGGAAATTAGATTATAATAAAATTGCTACAGCCCATCATATGGATGATTTAGTTGAAACACTTTTTTATAGAATATTACGTGGTACGGGGATTTATGGATTAGGTGGTCTTGTTCCTATAGAAGGTGAATTAGCAAAACCTATGTTGTGTGTTAATTTGGAAGATATAAAAAATTATGTTACAATTAATAATATAGAGTATGTGGAAGATAGTTATAATTATTCTCTAGATTATTCAAGAAATAAGATTAGGCAGAATATTGCTCCATTGTTCGAACAAATTAATATAAAATATAGTCAGAGTTTTTTTAGATTAGCAAAAATAGTATGGAAGTATAGAGAAGAAATTAAGAAAAAATTTAATGAAAGAAGTAAAACATCCCAAGATCTTATTAGTATAGAGTTAATAGGAGATTTTTTTGATAAAGAGGTTCTAAGATATGCTTTTCTAAAACTAGGACAATACCCTCCAAATATGGAAGAAACTGAAAAGATAATTGAAATGCGAAATGGAGGTATTAGAAGGATAAATAAAATTAATTTGGTAAAAAAGGGAAATTGTATTGAATTACGTCGTTAATGGATTTTGGAATTAAGAGGAGGTTTCTTTATTTGGAAAAAAATAATAAAAATAAATCTAAAGTCTACGGGCTTTTATTTATATATGTATTAATAGGAGTTTTGATCTTCTTCGGGGTTAACAGTATTATATCCTCTGAAGATGTAACACAAATAGAATACAGCCAGCTAATAAGTATGGCCGAAGATGACAAGATAATATCTTTAGAAATTGAAGATTCTGGTTATGTGCGAGCCCGAGATTTGAATGGACTTTATTATAAGACTTATGCCCCGAATTTTCTGACAGATCAACAGTATGTTTATGGATTAGCAAGTCGAGGAATAGAAATAAAATATGTAAATAGTCTTGAAAACAGTTGGTGGGTCTCTATTCTCACATTACTTTTACCCATTTTTTTACTTCTTTTCATGTTTTCCTTCTTGTTTCGATCAAGGGGAGGAGCCGCTGGGCAGAGTATGAATTTTATAAAGAGTCCTGCTAAAAAATATGAAAATAAAAAAAACAAGGTTTCTTTTAATGATGTAGCAGGAGTTAAAGAAGCAAAAGAAGAGTTAACTGATGTTATAAAGTTCCTTAAAAATCCTAAAACATTTAATAAGTTAGGGGCTAGAATGCCAAAAGGTGTTCTTTTGGTTGGACCACCTGGAACAGGTAAAACATTATTGGCGAGGGCCGTTGCTGGTGAAGCAGAAGTACCTTTTTTCTATATTAGTGGTTCGGATTTCGTTGAGCTTTTTGTTGGTGTAGGAGCTGCAAGAGTTAGGGACCTTTTTAATCAGGCAAAAGCTAATGCGCCCGCTATAATTTTTATTGATGAAATAGATGCTGTTGGTAGACAGAGAGGAGCTGGTCTTGGGGGAGGGCACGATGAAAGAGAGCAAACACTCAACTCTATATTGGTTGAGATGGATGGTTTTGATCCTAGCATTGGAATAATTGTAATGGCAGCCACTAATAGAGCAGATGTACTTGATAAAGCTTTATTAAGACCCGGAAGATTTGATAAAAAAGTTGTTGTGGATAGACCAGATGCACAGGGCAGGAAAGAAATTTTAAAAATTCATTTTAGGGGTAAAAAGATTTCTCCAGATATGGATTTGGATGTTTTAGCTAAGATAACCCCTGGTTTTGTCGGTGCAGATCTAGAAAATTTAGTCAATGAAGCAGCACTTCTTGCAGCCAGAAGCGGTAAAAAATATATTACAATGAAAGATTGTGAAGAAGCTGTTGAAAGAGTTTTAGCGGGTCCAGAGCGTAAAACTAGAATACTAACTGATCAGGAGAAGGAAGTAGTAGCATATCATGAATTGGGACATGCTTTATTAGGAACACTTTTACCTAATTCAGATCCTGTTCATAAAGTTACAATCATACCAAGGGGATATGCCGCTTTAGGTTATACTCTGCAATTGCCAACAGAAGATAGGTATTTAATGAGTAAGTCCGAATTATTGGATGATATAGTAGTAATGTTAGGTGGTAGAGCTGCAGAAGAAATAATATTTGAAGAAATTACCAGCGGAGCTGAAAACGACTTAAAAAGAGCAACTGAAATGGCACGAAGAATGGTAGAAAGCTATGGAATGAGTGAAAAAATAGGACCCGTTTTCTGGGGAAGCGAAAGTGAAGAGACATTCTTAGCTCGAGAACTTTTTAGAGAAAAGAATTATTCTGACGAAACAGCGAAAGAATTAGATTCAGAGGTAAAAAGAATTATTAATTATAGTTATGAAAAGGCAAAAAAAATATTAAATGAGAATAGAAAAAAATTGGAGATCATTACGCAATATCTTTTAAAAGTTGAAACTATAAATGGCAAAGAGTTAAAAGATTTATTAAGCAAAGATATAGATGATTTAAAGGATTTTGTTGATAATTTTGGAGATTCTTCAATAATTCAAGAAGAAGTCCGGGTGATAAATTATGAATACACAACTAGAAAAAATAAATTTACTGAAGGATAAAGAGTTCAATTACTCTTTTAAAGTTAAGGATGAAAGTTACTTATGGTCAGAGGATCAAGAAGTATTGCAATTTGGTGCCTTAAGCACAACCGCCCTTATGGCAGAGATTCATAAGTGTTGTTATGATATTCTTAAAAATGTGTTGGACGATAACCAAGTTGCAGTTGTTTCACATAGTTGCATAGACCATTTATCTTCAACACCTTATTCTTTTAAAGTTTTTATAAAATTTAAAATAACACAGGTTGTTCAGAATAGAGTCTATTTCGAAGGTGAGGTTTTTGATGAAATTAATAAAATAGCGACATTCAAAGTTGTAAGAAATATTGTTTCTAAAAGGATTTTGAAAAAGAATTTAAATCTTAAAATGGAAAGTATAAATTTTTCTGGTCAATTACCTAATAATAACACACACTAGAAATCATATGACAGAAAAGTACAAAAATACATCCAAAGGGGGGAATTAAAAGTGGCAAAAAGAAGTATTATGATAGTAGAAGACGATCCAGCGATCTCTGAAATGTTATCCTTGAATTTAAGTAAAGAAGGTTACGAAGTAATAACGGCCGTTTCGGCAGATGAAGCTTTGAAGAAATTAGAAGAAAAAGAAGCGGATTTTTTCATTGTAGATATTATGTTACCAGGTTCAATGGATGGATTTGATTTAATAAGAATATTGAAATCCAGTGAAGAACATCGTAATGCACCTGTATTGATATTAAGTGCAAAAGATGATGCAGCAGATAAAGTAGCAGGACTAGAACTAGGTAGTGATGATTATGTTACTAAACCTTTCAATGTAAGAGAGTTGATTGCCCGAATTAAAAGTATCTTTAGAAGACAAATTGCTTCAGCTCAAATGAAAGAGGAAGGGCCTAAGAAAATAACTGCAAAAGATTTGATAATTGATACAGAAAGATTGGAAGTGTGGGTAAGAGGAAAGCCGGTTAGTCTTACTCCTCTAGAATTTGATTTATTAGTTTTTCTTGCAAAAAATGAAGGTAAAGTTTTTAGTCGAGATGTTTTACTGGACAAGTTGTGGGGATATGATTATTATGGAGATACAAGAACAGTTGATGTTCATATTAGAAGGTTAAGGACAAAGATCGAAGAAGATCCATCAAATCCAAAGTATATCATAACAGTAAGAGGTAAGGGATATAAATTCAGAGATCCTGGGAAAGAAAGAGATTATTAGTTAAATATTAAAAATGGCAGAGGGATATTCCTCTGCCATTTTTCCTACTACTTTTAATAAGTTAGGTGAGGAAGTTTGACCTATGTATATATTTTAATTATCATTTTGTTAATTATCTTAAATATATTACTTTTCTTAGCATATTATAGGAAAAAACAGGAAGAAAAGTCTTATAAACAACTTAAAAATGAAATTGCGAAAAGCATCGACCTAAATATAAAAAACCCTGTTAATGATTTCCTTCTTCATCAATTGAATTTTTTCATTCAAAATCTTCAAGAAAAATATAAATCTGAAAAAAACAAAAGAAGGAATATTTTTTCGATTTTAGATAATCTTTCAGAGGGAGTAATTTTGGTTTCCATAAATCACGATGAGATTATTAGAGTAGATTTTGCTAATTCTTTTGCAAAAAATATTTTTAATACTGAAGAATTTGTTGGAAGGACTTTAACAGAAGTAATCGATAATCATAATTTGATTGAACTGGCTCTAAAAAGTTTTAAAATTAACGATAATGTAGATGAAGATATATCGTTTTATTATCCAGAGAAAAAATATTTCAGGTGTCAAGTAAAATCAATCGGTGTAGAAAATTATAGGGTAATAATTTTATTAGATATTACTAAAGAGAAGAATTTAGAGAATTTAAGAAGGGAATTCTTAACCATAATGTCTCATGAAATGAGGACTCCTTTATCAGTTATCAGTGGTTATTTAGAAACAGTTTTAAATGAACCTAATCTTGATGAAGAAATATATATCTCATTAAAAAAAGTAGAAGAAGAAACTTCTCGTTTAACGCGAATGTTTAATGATTTACTTGATATTGAGCGATTAGAAAAGAATATTGGAGAAGAAAAACGATTTGTTTATTTTAATTTTTCAAATACAATAAAAAGGGCCTATGATTTCTTTAAAATCGTGTCCGACAATTTATTTGTAGAGTTCGAAAAACAAGTTGAAGAAGATATATATATATTTGGAAATGAAGATAGATTATTACAAGTAGTGTATAATATTTTAGACAATTCTTTTAAGTTTACCTCTTTAAAAGAAAAAGGACAAAAAAAAGTATGGTTAAGATTATATCAGAGTAGCAACGAAGTTATTTTAGAAATTGAAGATACCGGAATAGGGATTCCTTCTAAAGAGATGAAGAAAATTTTTAACTTATTCTATCGAGTAGACAAGTCTAGAACAAGGCAAGTTCCAGGTTTGGGGATTGGTCTATATATTGTAAAAACCATACTAGAATCTCATGGAGCTAGAATATACTTGGATAGTGAAGAAAATAACGGAACATTATTTCAAATAATTATTCCGACTAATAAAAATGCTTTGAATAGAACAGAAAAATCATTTTAATATTCTTCATAGGAGGTTATTTGCTTTGAGGCCATACGATATAATTAAAACCAAAAGAGATAAAGGGAGAAATACTCGAGAAGAGATAGAATTTATGATAAAGGGATATTTGGATAATATTATACCTGATTATCAAATATCTGCATGGTTGATGGCAATATTTTTTAATCATTTAAACGAAGAAGAAAGTTTTAATCTTACAGATGTAATGTTAAAAAGTGGGGACTTAATAGATTTATCTCAAATAAAGGGTAAAAAAATAGATAAACATTCTACTGGAGGAGTTGGAGATAAAACTACATTAGCAATAGCCCCAATGGTAGCTACATTAGGTATTAAAGTAGCAAAGCTTTCGGGAAGGGCTTTAGGTCATACCGGGGGAACTATTGATAAATTAGAAGCCATTCCAGGTTTTAGATCTTCTTTAAGTACCCAAGAGTTTATTAAAATAGCCAATGACGTGGGGGTTGTTGTCGCTGGTCAAACAGGAAATATTGCTCCGGCAGATAAAAAATTGTATTCATTGAGAGATGCAACCGCTACAGTTGAAGAATTATCCTTAATTGCTTCAAGTATAATGAGTAAAAAACTTGCAGTGTTAAGTGATGGTATTGTTTTAGACATTAAAGTAGGGTCTGGGGCCTTTATGAAAGATATTGACAAAGCTAAAGAACTAGGAAGAATTATGTTGAATATTTCAAAGAAATATAATAAAAAGGCAGTGGCTCTGATAACTAATATGAATCAACCTTTAGGGAACAAAATAGGTAATGCTTTAGAAGTATTAGAAGCTATAGAAACCGTTAAAGGAAATGGTCCAAGAGATTTCAGCAAACTGTGTTTAGAATTATCCGCCTATATGGTAGAATTATCTGGTATAATACCCTATAAAGAAGCTAAAGAAAAATTGAAGAAAAATATAGAAGATGGATCAGTAAAGGAAAAAATGAAAGAGTGGATAAAGGCCCAAGGTGGGAATGAACTTGTAGTTGAAGAACCTTATAAATACTTAGAGATATCCGAAAATGTTGTAGAGTTTTCCTCCCCCCAAAAGGGTTATATAACAAGTATAAATACAGAAAAAGTAGGTTCCGCTTCAATGGTTTTGGGTGCAGGAAGAGAAAAGAAAGAGGATGCTATCGATACAACCGTAGGAATAGAAATATTGAAAAAACTTGGTGATAGAGTGGAAAAGGGAGAACCCATAGCTAAGTTGTATGTTGGTTCTAAAAGTCATGTAGATAACTCCTTAAAATTTTTAAAAGAAGCTTATAAGATAGAAGAACAATTACCCGAAAATTTAGAAAATAAAGTAATTTTTGATGTCTTATTTAATTGAAAAGGTAAGATTATGGAGGATCATTATTTGATGAAAAAATATTTCACATTGTTTTTGTTTCTTTTTATAGCTATAATTTCGTTAGCGGCTGAAGCGGTATTTTTGTTTGAGTCGCGATCTCCAGTTACTATCGATGCTATTAAAAACCAAGGTAATTTTTATGTAAAAGTTGATGATCTTGTTTACTTTGATTCAATGGTAATTAACCGTACTTCTAGGATTATATATATTATATATAACAAAGATGTTTTAGAAATAAGTTTGAACGATTATTATTCCAAGTTAAATTTTATAAATAAATATGATGACTCTGTTCTCATATTGGGTAAAGATGTATACTTAAGAGAAGATGCTTTATCAGCTTTTTTGAAATTGAACACTTTTAAAAATCTTGATACAATATATTTTTATTCCAGAGTTCCTAAAATTACTGACTTAAAAGTTGGAACTAATCAAATAGATATTTCTTTTAACACAGAACTACCAAATAACTCTATAACTCTAACCCAAATATCACAAGAAAATGGCTATTTACTAAGTATAAAACCTATATCTCCCTTAGAAAAAATACCCGCTAACGTAGATTATTCTTATTCCAACAACACTGTTTATTTAAAATTCAGAAGCGATTTTAGTTACGATATAATTCTAGAAGGAGAAAATTTAAGTATTGTTATGCAAAGTGATCTTCTTACAGATGGTTTATTAAAGTCAGATACAGCAACTAGTCAAACAAGAGATGGTTTTAAATATGTGGAAAGAGTAGAGGAATTAAACGGTCAAAAGTTAAAAATATATATGGCGACAATAGATCCAAGAAAATATGAAGTAAAAATTGATTTAAACCAATTGGGTGTTCGTTCGGATGTAGCTACATACTTAAATGATAAAAATCCTCTTTTTTCAGTAAACGCTTCCTTTTTTGATCCACAAACTTTAGAACCTGTGGGTAATATAATGTCTGAAGGGGAGTTATTACATTTAAGTTCTTATTCGAGACCAGCTTTTATTATTTCAAAAAATTCTAATGCCGATATAGATTATATAAAATTAGAATATCAAATGAAGATCAACAATTTATTATTTTGGGTGAAGTCAATAAATTCAAATTGGAAAGGTGATGTAAAGTTATACACCCATCATTATAAAGGCGATATTTTCGAACAACCCGAAGCATATTCCTTTTTGTTATTAGATAAAAACGATAAAATAATTTCTAAAAACAAAAATATTCCCAGAGAAAATGAAAAGTTATTAGCTATAGATAAAAAGTATGAAAAATATCTCTCTAGTATATCAATCGGAGACCAAGTTGAATTTACTTTAAACAAAAGTGAAAACTTGTTATCTGATCCAGTTTTACTTATAGAAGGAGGACCTATTTTATTAAATCCTGATTTTAATGATGAACAAATACAGGCAGAGAAAAGAAGTTATTCTAATGGAATAATATATAGTAAAAGTCCTAGAAGTCTAGTAGCGATAGATAATCAAGGGAATGTAAATTTGATGGTAATTGAGGGGTATGATAACCCCGATGTCGGAGTTACATACGATGAAGCAAGAAATTTGCTAATAAATATGGGGAATTTTACAAAAGCAATGTTATTAGATGGAGGAAGTTCCTCTATAGTATATTATGATGGCAAGATACAAAATTATAAAGACGGAAAAACAAGAAGCAATATACCTGTACTTATCAGTGTCTATGAAAAATGATATCTCATAGATATACAAATAGCTTAAGAGATGGAGGGGTAATATGAGAGAATATAAAGCAGAAGAAAAAAGAATTGTAGGATTTTTTGGACATCATGGGTGTGGAAAAACTACGCTTATGGATGATATCCTAGTAAATTATGATTCAGCTGACAGGATAGGTCAAAGATACTTAGATAAGGATCCTGTAGAAAAAGAAAAGGGAGCAACATTTTCCAACCATATATTTTCAATTGATTTAGATAATACGAGAACTTATTTCTTTGATACCCCCGGTTCTTTGGATTTCATTGGTGATATACAGATTGCCATGAACACAGTTGACAATGTAGTTATAGTAATTAACGCATCATCTGGAATAGAAGTAACTACCGAAAGAATTTGGAATATGACTCGTGATTTTAATAAACCTGTGATGATTTTTATAAACCAAATGGACAAAGAAGAAGCAAACTATGAATCTCTAATTCAAGAGCTCAAAGAAACTTTTGAAGATGGGATTAGGGTGGTTCCTTTTCAAGTTCCTATGGGAAAAGGAAGTAATTTCAAAGGAACCGTGAACCTTTTATCAAAAGAAACATTTATCTATGAAGGAAATAGCGGTAAAGCAATAAAACAAAGTGAACTACCTGAAGAAAGCAAGGAACTTTTTGAAACATATAGATCTGAATTAATCGAGGATATTGTTGAAAATAATGAAGAACTTATGGAAAAGTATTTTGAATCTGGAGAGGAAGGATTAACCCAAGAAGAGCTAGTTTCAGCGCTTCATAAAGCTTACGATGAAAATAAAATTATACCAGTATTTATAGGATCAGCAACTAAGAATATTGGCATTGATCAACTTTTAGAAGCTATTGAGAAATTTGGTATGACTACCTCTGAAAGAAAATTCTTTACGGAAAATGGTGAGGAAATAAGCCCCAGTCAAGAAGATTCTTTCTTAGGTCTTTTTGTTAAAAATGAAGTAGATCCTTTCGTTGGTAAACTTACATATTTAAGAGTTTTAAGGGGATCTTTAAAAGCTGGATCTACAATTTACGTAGTTGAAGAAAACTCGAGAGAAAAAATATCTCATTTAACTATACCTAGATTTGAAAAAAATGAAGAAATTGAACAAGCTGGAGTTGGAGATATCTTAGTTATTCCAAAACTGAAATCAGGTAAAATCAATCAAACTGTTTCGGGAGAAGAATCGAATATCAAGTTAAAATTACCTGAATTTCCTGAACCAATGATTTCTAAGTCAATTTCTCCAAAGTCCAAAAATGAAATTGATAAGATTACTGAATCGTTAGCAAAAATCGCTGACTCTGATCCTACTTTTAAGTGGGAATTTGATCCTGAAATCGGAGAAACAGTTATAAGTGGAATGGGTAGCATCCATTTAGAAATTATGGTAGAAAAACTCAAAAAGAACTTTGGGATTGATTTTGAAGTAGGAAAACCCAAGATTGCTTACAAAGAAACTATTAGAAGCAAATCTCAAGCAGAATATAAACACAAGAAACAAACAGGCGGTCATGGACAATACGGACACGTTAAAATAGAAATAGAACCGTTAGAAAGAGGAAAAGGGTATGAGTTTGTTGATAAGATAGTAGGAGGAGTAATTCCTAAAAACTTTATTCCTTCAGTAGATAAAGGAATTAGAGAGGCCATTAAAAAGGGAGTATTAGCGGGATTCCCAGTTGTGGATATTCGTGTTACTCTTTTCGACGGTTCTTATCATGAAGTGGATTCTTCAGATATTTCATTTCAAATAGCCGCAAGACATGCTTTTAAAATAGCTATGGAAAGCGATAATCCAGTTATTTTAGAACCTATAATGCATGTTGAGATATTTTTACCAACAGAAAATACAGGGGATGTTATAGGTGAAATAACAGCAAAAAGAGGAAGACCGTTAGGAATGGAATCGGTAGGTAAAGGATACGATAAAATACTAGCAGAAATTCCTTTAGCAGAAATGTTGGATTTTTCACCTAGACTTAGTTCGATATCTTCAGGGAAAGCTTATTTTACTATGAAATTTTCTCATTATTCTGAAGTTACACCTGATATTCAAAATAAAATTATAGAAGAAAGAAAAAGAGAAGAAGAATCAGAAAAGTAAAATGGGGCTTTTGCCCCATTTTTGAATTAAGGATATAAACTGCCGGGAGGAATAAAATGTCAATAACAACAAAAACTGGAGACAAGGGAGAAACATCATTATGGAGTGGAGAACGCATTTCAAAAGATTCTATTAGAGTAGAAGCGTATGGAACTATAGATGAATTAAATTCATTTATTTCTGAAGCTTCTCATTATTTAAAATCTTCGGAATCAAAAAAAATATTAAAAGAAGTACAAAACGATCTTTTTAAAGTTGCAGGACAGTTAGCTTCAAAAAGTAGAAATTATATACACCCTGTTAGCGAAGAAGATGTTCAAAGAATTACAAAATACATAGAAAACTTTGAAAAAAGAATAAATCTAAAAGGATTCGTAATCCCAGGAAAAACTTTACAATCTTCAAAGTTGGATGTATGCAGAGCTATTACAAGAAGAGCAGAGAGAAGAATAATAACTTTGGATAAAAATGAAAAAGTATCAGAGCAGTTGAAAAAATATATGAACAGACTTTCTGATTTGTTATTCATATTGGCTCGTCTAGAAGAGTATCTTGTAGATTCCATTGAATATAAAAAGTGGTAAGAGGTATAAGATGTTTTGCATCAAAATTGAATTAAAAATAAAATTATTTGGTATAAATTCATTAAAAGAGAAAAGATCAATCGTCAAGAGTTTACTTAACGATCTTAGAAAAAAATACAATGTTTCAGCTTTGGAAGGGAATTATAATGATTCCAAAAATCATTTAGGTATATTTATTTCTTCCTTAAGCCAAAGTCAAGACTACTTACTGAATCTGATGGATAACATAGAAAATGAAATAGAAAATTTTCAAGGATTAGAAGTTGAAGAAGATGATTATATAATATTTTAGATTAATTATAGATACTCGGGAGGTTCGAATTATAAATTATTTTAAAATAATTGAAGAACTTAAAAATTATCTAAATGTAACTATTAAATCAAAAAAAAGATTAGAACATATATACAGCGTAGTAGAATTTTCAAAAACGCTTGCAAATATTCATTCATTATCAAAAGAAAAAATGACTATAGCCGCATTGAGCCATGATTTATTTAGAGATGTAAAAACAGATAAATTGATTAAAATTTCTCATATTTATGGAATAACACTCGATCAGTTTGATAAAATAAAACCTATACTTTTGCACGGTAAGATTGGTGCTGAATTCTTAAGAAGAAAATATAAAATTGATGATGAGATATATCAAGCAGTTTATTATCATACGAGTGGATACGAACATATGAAAAAAATTGGAAAAGCGTTGGTAATATCTGACTCAGCAGCAGATGGAAGGGATTATGATGGTTTAGAAGAACTAAGAAAAATTTCTTTTTCATCACTAGATGAAGGCTATAAATTAGTAATAAAAAACAAGATTAATTACGCCTTATTAAAAAACAGATTTATATTGGAACAAACGGTAAAAACATGGAACAAAATGTGTAGAGTAGAGTAAAATTAATTTCCTCCTAAACCATAAGCATTTTCTCTATTATCCAAAACATATATTCTATTGCTAGAGGGAAGATATGCTAATGGATCAGATGTTTTATTATTGTTTCTAACTTCAAAATGAAGATGTGGTCCCGTACTTAAACCTGAATTGCCTACTCTTGCAATTAACTCGCCTTTTTCTACATACTGGCCTGGGTAAACGTTGATTTGTGAAAGATGTCCATAAACATAACTGATATTGTTGGATTTTATTTCTACCATCAAACCATATCCACCATTTTCACCTACAAACTGTACGATTCCAGAAGAAGCAGCAAAAATAGGTGTTCCTACATTAGCTGCCAAATCTATCCCATTATGCAAAGAATACTCGTGAGTTATTGGATGAATTCTCCAACCGTATAATGAAGAAATAGAACCATAAACTGGCCATATTATATTTGCTTCATTATTAAAACCCTTGCCTACAATATTTTTTGGAATAAAAAGCTTTTGACCTACATAAATTGTTGTAGAATCTAGATTATTAGCTCTAACTATGTCGGGTACACTTGTGAAAAACATTTTCGCTATATAAGTTAAATTATCACCTTTTTTTACTTCATATAAGTAACCATCTGGCTGCGGGATATGTATTTTGTTTCCAATTTTCAAACTTTGAGGGTTCAAATCAGTATTCCAGTCAAGGATAGTGGTAATTGATACATTGTATTTCTGAGAAATACTATAAAGAGTGTCGCCGTTTTGAACTAGGTGCTCAATCATTGAATAATTAGAAAACGAAACAATAGAAATCATCAAAATCATAAAGAAGGTAAATCTTCTTTTATTTTTCTTCAAGAGCATATCCCCCTTATCAAGGCAAAATAATAAAACAAAACCAAACTTAATTATATCATAATATAATCAAGTATTAGTAAAATTAAAATTAATATTTAAAGAATTATTAATTTTTTAGGCCTTCTATAATAGTATCATAATGTAAATCAATAGAATTTAAAAGTTTGTTTAAATCTTTTTCTTTTAGAGCTTTTAAGATATTTTCGTGATTTTCTAGAGTTTTTCTATTGTAAGTGTTTGTGAAAAGATAATCTTTTTTCATAATTCTCCATACCTTCTGATGAATAAAACTTGTAAGGTTATTTAAAAAGTGTTCAATTATTGAATTCTTAGAATATCTCGCATATAGATTGTGAAACTTATAATCTTCCTCCAAAACCCCTTCCAAATCTTTGTTTTGTATCGCTGTATTAAATCTTGTGCATATTTCTTCCATTTCAGTTATTAATTTCTGATCTAAATATTTAAATACCAAATAAGCTATAGATCTTTCCAATATTTTTCGACTCTCTATTAAATCTTCGACTTCGTAGTCAGGAAAAGTTAGATCTATAGAACTATTATAATTATTCTTTATATAATTTCCACTTCCCTGAACACTTTCTACTACATTAATAGCTTTTAAATAGCTAATAACTTCTCTAATTACGATTCTAGATACCCCGTATTTTTTAGAAAGAATTCTTTCAGAAGGAAGTTTATCTCCTATTTTTAATTTAGAGTTTGATATTTGATTTAATATATCTTCGATAACTTCCTTACTTTTTCCATTATTTCCTGTGCTTTCAATCATACTATTTTTCTCCTTTTAAATCAATTCTCTTTTTAAATCAGATATCTCTTTTTCCAAAGACTTATCAATAGGTTTGTTTTCTCTTTTAGCTTCTAAATATTCTACAAGTTTAGCATGTTTTTTAGAATTCAAAGGATATTTGATAGCGGCTATTATTCCTAAAATTAGTAATATTATTGGAACGAAAGCAATGATAAATCTTAAAGAAAACAAAAAAGAATCAGGTTGAACTTGCTCAATTCCATTTATAGGATTAACAAAACCAGCAACTCCCAAAGAAAAAGTTACTCCCGCTACAGCTAAACCTGAGGCAACCTTTCTAATGAAAGTCATTAACCCGCTCAAAGCTCCTTCTTCTCTCTTACCAAACTTTAACTCAGCAACATCAGTTACATCTCCAAAAATAGTATGAGGCATTACTGCAACAGCTGAAACTCCAGCTCCTATAATTGCAGCCATAATAACAACTTGGAAGGTAGAAACTTCGGGTGAAAAGGTAAAAAGAATCATTCCAGCAACACACCAAACAATTGCACCCACTATATAGGAAATGTTTTTAGATAGTCTTTTGGCAAGGAAAGCATAAAAAGGAATAAAAATTATTTCTGCAATAAAAAGAGCTCCCAAAGCAATAGGAAGAAGTCCTTCATTTCCAATATAATATTTTGTATAATACGCAAATATGGTAGACACAACATCTATTGATAAATAAGCGAATAAATACATTGCGATCAATAGTCTAAATGTTCGAATTTTAAAAGGTTCAAAAAACATATTTAAAAAATTAAAATGAACTTTTTCGCTTGAAAAATATCTTCTTTCACTTGTGAACATAAAAACTCCAATCCATGGTATGGAAAATAGCAATCCAAAAACTGTAGCCATAGCAATATACCCAACTCTGATATCAGAGAATGAGTTTACAATCAACATAGGAATAACTGCACATGCTAAACCAGAAGCTAAAGAAAAGGCTAATCTATATGAATTTAGTGATGTTCTTTCGTTATAATCCAAGGTTAATTCTGCACCTAAAGCGGTATAAGGTGTCATTACCATTGTAAAAACAGTTGTAAAAGCTAAATACGCAAAAAGAGCATATAAGAATCTTCCTAATTGGTTAGGAAAAGTAACAGGATACCAAAGTGTGAAAAAAGCTATAAAAATTAAAAAAGTCCCTACTAAAAAGTAAGGTCTTCTCCTACCAAATCTTGTTCTTGTATTATCGGTAATAAATCCCATCATTGGATCTGTAACTGCATCCCATATTCGACCTATCAGTAAAATTGGAGCAATATATTGCATCTTTAAGCCAACTACATCCGTGAGAAATATCGCATAAAAAAAATTAATAATGTTAAATGCTCCACCACCAAAAATATCCCCGGAACCATAAAATAATTTAGATCTTAGCGATAGTTTTTCGTTTCCCATTTATATCTCCTCCGAGTATTTAATTTATAATATTTTAACATAAATTATTATTTTCATCCTTTTATTCCTCCACTTATACCTCCTATCAAAAATCTTTGGAAAGCAAGAGTAATAACAAATATTGGAATCAGCATAAATGTTCCAGCTGCAGCTAACTGTCCCCACTGTGGCGCATATTGACCCATAAAACCATTTATAACTACTGGGGCAGTTTTTGCTTGAGAACTTGTTAAAACTAAAGCATACAAAAATTCATTCCAAGACATGATGAATGCAAAAACAGCAGCAACTACTAACCCCGGTCTAACTAAGGGTAAAAAAATTCTCCAAAAGACCATCTTTCTATTGCAACCATCAACTAAAGCGGCCTCTTCATATTCCAAAGGTACGCTTGAAAAAAACGGCAAAAGAACCCATATAATATAAGGAATATTGAAACTCATATGTGCAAAAATTAAAGCGATTAAAGTATCTGTCAATCCTAAAGATCTAAACATCATAAACAAAGGAATAGATAGAGAAATTTGGGGAATCATTCTTGAAATAAGAAAAGAGTATGATAAAGCCTTACTATATCTGAATTTGAAACGTGCTATTGCGTATGAAGCCATGGATCCTACTATCAATGAAAAAGACGTGGATAATATACTGACTATGAGACTATTTCGAATACCCAAGAGGACATCATTTCTCTGAAAAATCTTCTTATAACTATCTAATGTAGGCTTAAAACTAAAAGGATTTGCGGACCAAATGTCAATATCTCTTTTAAAACTATTCATTATTATAATTGCAATTGGAAAGAGTTCAATTATTAAGATAATTATCGATAATATTATCAGGAAATTCTTTTTGAAATTTCTTTTCTTCATTTTTTTCAACTCCCATCAATACTCCATATTTCTTCTAACTAAGAAGTTTGCAATGATTAAACTTATTATAATTAAAACAACTCCCATCGCCGAAGCATAACCAATGTTAAAATATCGAAAAGCTTGTTTGTGAATATACAGAGATAATAAGGTTGTAGAATTACCTGGGCCTCCCCCAGTCATTACAAAAACTTCTGAAAATATACGTAAGGCATCAATAAGTCTTAACAATAAAGCGGTTGTAATAGTTGGCCTCAATAAAGGAATGATAATTTTGATAACTTTATCCCAAAATCTTGCTCCATCTAAATTAGCCGCTTCTATTAAAGAATTGGGAATATTAATTAATCCAGAATATATAAACATAAACATGAAAGGCCACATTCTCCAAATATCCTGAATAATAACAGCAGCATACGCGGTTCCAGGATTAGCTAACAAAGCAGTTTCAGGAAAACCTAAAGTCGTTAAAAGAAAGCTTATAGCTCCGTATCCCGGTTGAAGCATCAATCTCCAGGTTAAACCTGATAAAACCGGTAAGACAAAAATTGGCAGCAACAAAAGGGAACGTATTAACCCTACTCCCTTGAATTCTCGATTTAAAAGTATGGCAACGAAGAAACCAATAATTAATTCTATAGGTATTGCAATGAAAATAAATCCCATCTGCAAAAATAAAGAATTCCAAAATTCAGCATCTTGGAATATGCTAACATAATTAGAAATTCCTATAAATCCTCTAGAAGCTTCATCAACTAGAGGCCAGTTAAAAAAAGATATCCCTATAGCGTAGAGTATTGGATAAACTAAAACTACACCGACTAATATCAAAGCAGGTAATATAAAATAAAGGACAGGGGATTTCCCCCCTATCCTTTTTCTGCCCTTAGTAGCCATATTTTGCGAGCACCCCATTAACTTCTCTTATCATATTATCTACAGCTGTTTCTGGAGTAACCCTTCCTGTTACACCAGCTAACCAATTAACTTTTATTACATCAGAAACTTCTGCATAATGTTCGAATCTTGGCCTTGAAACTGAATAATTCATTGATTCAAAAATTCCAAGAAAATAAGGTTTCTCAGAAACGAATTCTGGAGCCAATAAAAGATCTCTTCTTGCAGGGGTCATTCCAGCTTTTACTAACTCTTTTCCGGCTTCATAGGAAGACCACCAGTAAGCGAATTCAGCTGCAGCTTCTTTGTTTTTTGAAGCATTCGGTATTCCCAACATCCATGTCCCTCTTATTGGAGCTCTTCTTGATGTTCCAGCTGGTGGTGCGCTATAATGAATTCTTCCATAAACGAGTGATTGATCTGGATCTTCATGATCCGGTACAATCGCTGGCCATTGGAACATCGAAAAAACTTTACCTTGATTAAAAGCTGCTATCCTTTCTGAATGACCCATATCTTGCCAACCAGGAGGGGCGAATTCACACAGTGCTTTATACATGTTCATGGCTTCAACAGCTTTTTCTTTATCTAAAACTACTTCAAAATCATTTTCTCCCACTGGTTTTAATACACTTGTTCCGTAGGATTCAAACATTAAAATTGCTTCGCATGTGGCTCCTTCTGTATTCTTTGTAAAAGGAGCAAATCCATAAATACCTTTTGTGGACAAAAATTCACTGATATCTAGCAATTGTTCAAAAGTCTGTGGAACATTCAATTCATAACCGTAAGATTGTTTGAATTCTTCCTTGTACTTGTAGTTTGTTACAATATCATTTCGAGTCATCCATACATATACATTTCCGTTTATAGGTAATCCTCGGTATTCGCCATTCCAATAAGATCCTTCGGCAACACCTGAAATTAAATCATTTTCTAAATCAACTTTTTTATAAACTTTTCCTTGAGGCCATTGAGAATATGGTGTAAAGAGATTTCCAAATTGTGGTACAAACGGTTCGTCTACCGATACAAGATCATAGTCTGTTCTGTTACTTGACACAGAAACAGCTGTTTTTTCAAGAATCGACCCACTAGGAAGTCTTTCAAAAATTACTTTTATACCCGTTTCTTGTTCAAATTCTTTAATCATAGAATCTACAGCAACAGTTAAAGCATCATCCCAAACAAGAACCCTTATCGTGGTTCCCTTGTAGGGTTGACCAAACAGAAAATTACTAACAATCAAAGATACTAATATTAGAAAAATAGTTCCTTTTTTCACCTTTACCCCTCCTCTAGGACATATTTTTGTGGTTTGAGTTAAAACCACAAAACAATTTTACTACTGGTAATATCATTTTGCAAGTTCGAAAAAAAGTCGTCTCATTTAATTACAAATTATTAGTAGAAAATATCAGTATTTAGAAAGGAAAATCTTAGTTTTTCTATTTAATCCTACTTTTGACAAAAAAATAAAAAAGGGTATAATGGTAATACCAATGGTGTTGAAAATTTTAATTAAAAAGGGGGCAATTAAATTTATGAAACTTTTTTTAGACAGTGCGAAATTAGATGAAATAAAATACGCTATTGAAAAATGGGGCATTGAAGGAGTCACCAGTAATCCAAAGCACATTAAAAACTCAGGAAGATCTATGGAATATTTTATGGACGAAGTAAAAAAGATAGTAGAATCAACAGAAATTACAGTAAGTGTTGAGGTAAATCCCCATCTAATTAAAGCAGAAGATATGGCAGAAGAAGCAAAAAAAAATTGCTGCTATTTCTAAAAATTTCGTAATTAAGATACCAGCAACAGAAGAAGGGTTATATGCTGTAAAATTATTAAAAAATACGGAGGTTAAAGTTAATGTTACTCTCGTTTTCAATGCTTTTCAAGCTTTACAAGCCGCTCGAATGGGAGCTTATTATATTAGCCCGTTTGTAGGATGGCGAGAAGAAAGAGGAGAAACTAATATAAACTACATAGCAGATATAGTAAACGCTGTTCATAATTATAACTTCAAATCACAAGTATTGGTAGCTGCTGTAAGAAATGCCAAACAAATTACAGAAGCTATAAACGCTAAAGCTGACATTATTACCGCTGGATTTGAGGTATATAAAACAGCCTTTCAAACTCCATATACTTCAATGGGGTTAGAAATATTTTCTCAAGCATGGGACTCAATAAAAAAGTAGGAGGTATTAAAATGGCAGAATACAAATTTCTAGTACATAAAGAAGGAGATAGTGTTGGAGTTGCAAGTGATGATTTAAAGCCGGGAGAAAAAATAAAAGGAAGAGTTTTGGAAGGAAACAAGGAATATGAAATAACAGTATTAGATGAAATAGTATTGGGTCACAAAATTTCCTTGAAAGATATTGAAAAAGATGAAGAAATAATCGAATACGGAGAAAAAACAGGAATAGCTACAAAAACAATTAAAATAGGAGAAGAAGTACACGTACATAATATTAAAAGTAGAAGATGGGGAGGTAGCAAATAATGAAGGATAAAATTTTAGCATATAAAAGAGAAAATGGAAAAGTTGGTGTGAGAAATCATGTTCTAATTATTCCCGTAGATGATATTTCTAATTCCGCAGCTTTAGCAGTGGAAAACATAATTCAAGGTACTTTAGCAATTCCACACCATTACGGCAGACTTCAATTTGGGAAAGATTTAGATCTATTTTTTAAAACCATGATTGGTACCGGAAGTAATCCTAATGTTGCTGCTGCAATAGTAGTAGGAATAGAACCAAACTGGACAAACAAAATAGCGGAAGGGATTGCTCAAACAGGTAAACCTGTAGAGGCTTTTTATATTGAGAAAAATGGCGAACTAAAAACCATTGAAAAGATGTCAAGATCTGCATTAAAATTGGTTCAATACGCAACTAGTCTAAAAAAAGAATGGGTTGATTTTTCTGAAATAACAATTAGTTTAAAATGCGGAGAATCGGATACAACATCAGGCTTAGCTTCAAATAGAGTTGTGGGAAGATTTGTAGAAAACTTTTTACAGAATAATGGCACTATATTATTTGGTGAAACAACCGAATTAACTGGTGCCGAACACATTATAGCTGAGAGATTTAAAAAGAAAGAAGATAAAGAAAAATTCATGAGAATTTTCAATGAATATCAAGAGTTAATAGAATCTCAAGAAGTAGATTTGCTTGGATCTCAGCCAACTCAAGGAAATATTGAAGGTGGATTAAGCACAATTGAAGAAAAGGCTTTAGGAAACATACAAAAAATAGGGAAAGCACAAATAGATAGTGCTTTAGACTACGGTGAAGTCCCTGTTGGAAAAGGATTACATTTTATGAATACTTCTTCTGCAGCCGCTGAAGCTGTAACATTGTTTGCTGCTGCTGGTGCTGTTATTCACTTATTTCCTACAGGTCAAGGTAATATTATTGGAAATCCTGTTATTCCAGTTTTAAAAATTACCGCGAATCCTAAAACTGCGAAGAACATGGCTGAACACATAGACTTAGATGTTTCAGGGTTACTAAAATTAGAAGGATCTCTAAACGATCATGCGGATAATTTATGGGGAAAAATAATTGAAACTGCTGATGGGAAATTCGTAATGGCAGAAATGCTTAAACATCGAGAGTTTGTTCTCACAAAATTATATCCAAGTGCGTGATTTTATGAATGAAGTTAGTATCCCATTTGGGAAAAAAGAACTTAAATTCGATATTCCAAATAATAAATACGAAATTATTGATGTAGAAGATAAGAGAAAAAAAGAATTAAAAGGCAATGAAATGAAAGAAATTATTATTAAATTCATACAAAATTTGCCATTAAAAGGTAAAAAGAATATCTCAATAGCTATTCCTGATATTACAAGGCCAAAAATACCTCAGGGGGTTCTGCAAGTTATTCTTGAAAATCTGGTAAAATCTTTTCAAGGATATATATATATTTTTATAGGTACCGGATTACATAGTTTTACCCAATCAGATATATATGAAATGATTCCTAGGCAGTTTATAAATCACGAGAAAATAAGAATAAAATTTCATGATGCTAATTCAGATGATAATATTTATATTGGAGATACAGAAAAAGGGACTCCAATTTATGTAGAAAAAGAATATTATTATAGTGATTTAAAATTATCTATAGGAGTTGTGGAACCTCATCAATTTGCTGGATTTTCTGGTGGATCTAAAGGTGTTGTGATTGGTTTAGGAGGAGAAAAAACCATTTCAAGAAATCATGCATTGATAATGGATCCTCGATCAAGAATTGGAATAATTAAAGGGAATCCACTAAGAGAGGATATTGAAGAAGCCGGCCAAATGATTAATATTAACTATTTAATAAATTTTGTGATGAATTTAGATAATAAGCCGATGAATATTATTTGTGGTGAAAATCCTGAAAGTTTTAGAAAAACTGTTAATTACATAAAAGAATTAACAGGTTATAAAGTAGGAAAAAAGTATGATTTAGTTATAACCTCTCCAGGGGGCTTTCCTCGTGACATTGATCTTTATCAAGCACAAAAAGCTATAACTCCTGCTTTATCTATCTGCAAGGATGGTGGAATTATATTATTAATTTCGGAATGCCCCCGTGGTTCAGGAGAGAGAGAGTATCTAGAACTAATAAAACAAGTCAAAACTCCTGAAAAACTTGTTAAAAACTTTGATTTAGAAAATTTTAAAGTGGGACCACACAAATCACTATTATTTGCAAAAGCTGCTTTAAATCACCAATTATATTTATACACAAACAATAAAAGTATGAATAATGAATTATCTGGTACTTTTATAAATCCTATTAAAGATATTACAGAGTTTCTAAAAGAGAATGCCTATGACAAAACCATAGCTATCTTGCCAAGAGCTATACAAGTCTTGCCTGTTTTAGATTGAAAAAGGAGGAAAGAATAAAATGGAAATGATTGTTGGTGGAAAAAGAGTAAAAAAGGAGAAAACATTAAAGGTTTGCAATCCATACAACGGAGAAATAGTTGATGAAGTTCCACAAGGCGAATTTCCTGATGTGGATAAAGCAATTAGCTTAGCTGATGAAGGAAGAAAGATAATGAAAGAATTACCTATATATAAAAGATCTGATATTTTATACAATACAGGGGT
Source organism: Petrotoga sp. 9PW.55.5.1 (assembly GCF_003265365.1). Lineage (NCBI taxonomy): Bacteria > Thermotogati > Thermotogota > Thermotogae > Petrotogales > Petrotogaceae > Petrotoga > Petrotoga sp. 9PW.55.5.1. The sequence goes on from NZ_AUPM01000031.1 coordinate 88,352, forward strand.
TTTATTAGAAAAAAATGAAAAAAGTTTAACAGAGATACTTGTCAAAGAGGTCGGTAAAACAAAGAAAGAAGCTAAAGGTGAAGTTTTGAGAACTGCAAAATTGTTTAAATATGCTTCTGAAGAGGCAAAAAGAGTGCACGGAGAGACTCTTCCTTTTTCTTCTTTGGAAGGTTCAGAAAATAAAATAGGTTATTATACTTTAGAACCAATAGGAATAGTAGGGGCTATCACACCTTTTAATGTTCCATTATCGCTAGCTGCTCATAAAGTTGCTCCTGCGATTGCGGCAGGGAATGCTGTTGTTATTAAACCCGCCACTCAAACACCTTTGAATACAATAATATTAGGAGAATTGTTGTTAGAAGCTGGTATGCCTGAAAAGGCTATTAGTGTTTTAACAGGCAGAGGTAGTATTGTAGGAAACGCATTAGTAAAAGATCCTAGAATAAGATTCTTAAGTTTTACAGGTAGTGTGGAAACAGGTGAAAACATATCAAGAAATGCGGGAATGAAAAAGTTAGGTTTGGAATTAGGTTCTAATTCAGCTTTAATAGTTGCAGATTCAGCAAATATTGACAAAGCTGTTAAATCAACAGTAAGTGGAGGATTTTCTTTGGCTGGGCAAGTTTGTATATCTGTTCAAAGAGTTTTTGTACATGAAAAAGTTTATGATGAGTTTGTCTCAAAATTGATTCAAAAAGTCAAAGAAATAAATATTGGGGATCCAATGGATGATAGAACAACAATGGGCCCTGTAATTGATGAGCAAAATGCAATTAGGATTGTAGAATGGTTTAAAGAGGCTGAGTCAAAAGGGGCTGAAATTCTTACCGGAGGAAGTAGAAATTATACCTTGGTTGAGCCAACAATATTAACGAATGTTCCTTTGGAATCTAATTTAATGAAAAACGAGCTTTTTGGACCAGGTATTGCTATTAGAAAAATAAAGAATATTGAAGAAGCTATCATACTAACAAACAATAGTGTTTATGGTTTACAAGCGGGTATTTTTACTCAAAATGTGAATGAAGCATTCAAAGTAGCAAAAAGCATAGAAGCTGGTGGGATTATGATAAATGAAGGGCCACGTTACAGAGCTGATTTTATGCCTTATGGAGGCTATAAAAAGAGTGGATTAGGTAGAGAAGGAATAAGGTTTGCAATGGAAGAAATGTCAGAAATGAAAGTAGTATGCTTTGATATAGAGGAGTGAGTTAGATTGAAAGAAAAAATCAATATTGGATTGTTGGCTTTTGTTAGAAGTACTTATGATGTTAAAAAAGGAAATGAAATATATCAAGACTCAATTTCATTTATCAAAAGAAACATTGAAGATATTAATTTGTATGGTTTAGAAAAATCAGTAGAATTTCCTGAAGAGCTAGATAAAGAGATAAATAATCTTAAAAATAAAAAGTTAGATGGAATAATAATAATGAGTGCGACATTTCATTTGGGACAATTAGCTATAAAAGTGGCTAAGAATCTGAATGTTCCTTTATTAATTTGGGCTCTTCCAGAACCTCCATACAATGGAGGAAGAGTAAGATTAAATTCCTTGGTAGGGGCGCATTTAGACTGTTCTAATTTGTATAAGGCTGGTTTTGATAAATTTGAATTCATATACGGCGAAATTGAAGACGAAAAATTTATTTTTGAATTAAATAATTGGCTGGATTCTTTAAGGATTATAAAAAAATGGAATAATACCAAAATAGGTTACATTGGCAATCATGCACATGGTTTCTACAACATCGACGTTTATGAACCTGAAATAATTAATCAGTTTGGTTCAGATATAGAATATATACCTCTAAATACTGTATTTACAAAAAAAGCTAAAGTTGAAGAAATTAAAGAAGAAGAAGCAAATATAAAAAAATTATACAAATACAGTGAAAGTATGACAGATGACAGATTAGAAAAAGTAGCTAATCTATCTCTAACTTTCAAAGATTTACAAGAATCAAATCATTATGAAGCAATGGCAGTAAGATGTTGGCCAGAATTTGCCGGCAACTATGGAATATCACCATGTGCTTCGATGTCATATTTTATGCCAGGACATGTTCCTATTGCCTGTGAAGGAGATATTGAAGGAGCACTGGGAATGATAGCCTATAAATCTATTGGTTGTAATGAAATTTTTTTAGCAGATGTCAGTCAAATATTTGAAAAAGAAAGTGCTTTATTATTTTGGCATTGTGGTGTTGCACCATACAACCTATGGGATAATAAATCTGAAAAAACACTTGATACTTATTTTGCAGGTGGAAAAGGAGTTACTGTAGGTTTTGTTTTAAAACCAGGTCCCGTTACTATCTCAAGGATTGATTATGCAAAAGGAAAATTTCGATTGTTAGTGGCAAAAGGAGAAGCAATACCAATGGATAAAGAGCTTAAAGGAACCTTTGTAAAAGTTAAGATCCCTGAAGCAAAAGAATTTCTAGAAAAGATTGTATCAAAAGGGATTTCTCACCATGTTGTATTAGGATATGGTGACTACTCACAAAGTTTGAAAAAAGTGGCTAGATTAAAGAAGTGGGAAATAATAGAATGATAACAATATAAAGTGGTGAAAAAATTATGCAAATAATAAAATCAGGAAATGATTTTAAACTTTTTATTAAAAACCATGAAATTTTAAATTCCACGCAGATTCATTATGGTAAAGGCAAACATAAATTCAAAGAAAACCATGGCCACTTCAAGATTAAAGAAAAAGTAAAAGTAATAAAAAAAGAAAATATTGATTTACAAACAAAATTAGTATCTAAAAATATTTCAGAAATTCTTATTGATATACCCCAACAATATAATAGAATAAATATCACTTTTTCGGGTTTGGAATCAGAGAAAATTTATGGAGGAGGGGAGCAATATACTCATCTAAATTTAAAAGGGAAAAAGTTTCCTCTTTGGGTCCAAGAGCAAGGAGTAGGTAGAGGGCATGACCTTATATCCTTTGCTACAAAATTTAAAGGGATTAGTGGAAGTTGGTATACTACCTATTTCCCATCTCCTATATTTCTCTCGACTTTTGGATACGCTTTAATATTTGAAACTTATTCCCCAATGATTGTAAACTTAAAAGGTAAGGATTTAAAATACGAAATATGGGATAACACTTTAAAAATAATTATTATCGAAGGAGAAAACCTCACCGATCTTGCAAAAGAAATAAGAGATTATTTTGATATTAAGCATCATCTTCCTGAATGGATTCATGGAACAATAATTGCCTCACAGGGTGGAATAGAAAGTTTAGATAGAAAAATGAAAAAACTGAAAGAGAACGATGTCCCCGTATCTGCTTTTTGGTGTCAAGATTGGTCTGGAACTATTAATACATCCTTTGGTAAACAAGTTTATTGGAATTGGGAATACGATGATAAATCTTACAAAGCCTTACCTGAGGAAATAAAAAGATTAAACAACGAGGGTATTAAATTTCTCTCGTATATTAACCCATTTTTAATTGAAGGCAGTAGATTATATAATATAGCAAAAGAAAACAACTATTTTGTTAGAAATAGTTCTAATGAAGTATATAAAATATACGTTACTAGTTTTCCAGCAGGTCTGATAGATCTCACGAATAAAAATGCTTACGAATGGTATAAAGAAATTATAAAGAACAATATTATAAACATTGGAACAACTGGATGGATGGCAGACTTTGGCGAATATCTCCCAGTAGATGCTGTCTTGTCATCAGGTGAAAATGTAGTTAATTACCATAATAGATATCCCGTAGATTGGGCGAAATTAAATTATGAGGCAATAAAAGAAAGTCATAAAAAAGATTTAACATTCTTTATGCGTTCCGGTTATTTTAACTCAGTTTCATACTGCCCAATTTATTGGGCAGGAGATCAAAACGTTAATTGGAGTAAGAGTGACGGGCTTTCGTCTGTTGTTCCAGCTGCTTTAAGTGTAGGGCTTTCAGGCGTTGATTTTTTTCATTGGGATGCGGGAGGTTATACTTCTTTAATGTGGATGAAAAGAACACCAGAATTATTCATGAGATGGATAGAATTAAGTTCTTTTTCTCTTATTATGAGAACCCACGAAGGCAATAGGCCTTATAAAAATGTTCAGTTTGATTCAGATGAAAAAATTTTTAAACATTTTATACGGATGTCGAGAGTACATTATTCTTTAAAAAATTACCTAAAAAAAGAAATAACAAAAAGTTTAAACCAAAAATTACCTGTTATTAAACATCTTTGTTTAAATTATCCAGAGGATAAAGAAAGTTTAAACCAAAAATATGAATATTTACTAGGGGATGATATTTTAGTAGCTCCTATTTTAGAAAAAGGCAAGAAAGAAAAGAAAGTTTATCTACCTCCAGATAAATGGATCCATCTCTGGACAAACAGAAGATTTTTGGGGGGTGAATATATTAAAGTAAAAGCTGACTTAGGATTCCCACCAATTTTTATAAAACAAGATTCTCCATTTTTAGAAGAAATATTTTCTGAAATAGAATCTATAAACAAGAAATTAAAATAAACTAACATTTTTTTAATTTTTAAGATATTTGATAATTTTCGTTGTTAAATCCAATTATTTGTTTCTAAACCACTCTGATTACTTTTAGCGGTATTTGACTAACCTATCGACAAATGATAAAATCTACGATAGGCTAGAGAATATAAAGAGAAAAGCCTGATAATATTAAGATAATAATCTTAATATTATTGGGTTTTTTTATTTTAAATAATTCTTAATCTTTTTTAATATATTTCTTATGAAAATTATGTATTCTATAATAGATTTACTTGAAAGATGAGCATAACTATTTTAAGGAGGTGTTTTGGAATGAAGCGTTTTTTGGTATTGGGGATTATTTTTGTTTTATTTGCAGGAGCGATTTTTTCAGTTACTACGATAGAATTTTGGCATGCTATGAGTGGCAGTAGGATTCCCATTATAGAAGGTATGGTTGCAGATTTTGAAAAAGCGAATCCTGATATTAAGGTGAATGTTCAGTATACCGGAAGCTATCCTGAAACTTTGAACAAGCTTTCTGCAGCAGTTCAATCTGGGAACGCTCCTCATATTGTTCAGATATATGAGATTGGAACAAGGCTTATGATAGACAGCGGAATAATAGTTCCCGCACAAGATTTACTAGATCAGGACAAAACATATGATCCCGGTGTATTATTAGAGCCTATTTTAAATTATTACAAAGTCGACGGCAAACTTTATTCAATGCCTTTTAACTCATCTACAGCTTTACTATATTACAACAAAACACTTTTTGAAGAAGCTGGATTAGATCCAGACAGACCTCCACGAACTTATGAAGAAGTTTTGGAGTATAGTAGGGTTCTGACCAAAAAAGATGCCAAAGGCAACACAATACAATACGGTTTAACATGGCCAACTCATTCTTGGATAATTGAACAACTAATAGCAGCAGCTGATGCTCCTTTTGTTAACAACAATAATGGAAGAAGCGGTAGAGCTACAGAAGCTGTATTTAATCATGAAGAAGGACTGGCAATATTTAAACTATTTGATCAATTAAATAAAGAAGGTTTGATCCTTAACACCACTAGAGAAGATTGGGGAGCAGCAAGACAAAACTTTATACCTGGAAAAGCAGCGATGCTTTTAACTTCTACTTCTGATGTAGCGATGTTTGAAGAGGGGCTAGCAAGTAATGGATACGAACTAGGTACTGCCTTCCTTCCTGTTCCAAATGAATCTGTAAGTGGAGGTCCAGTAATTGGAGGAGCAAGTTTATGGTTAATAGCAGGACATCCTGATGCAGAAACAAAGGCGGCATGGGAATTTTTGAAGTTCGTGAACAGAGAAGATCAACAAATAAATTGGCATAAAGGAACAGGATATTTCCCTGTAAGAAAAGACGCAATTCAAACACTACACTATCAGGGATTCTATGCAGAAAATCCTAACTACTTTACTTCGATTTTACAATTACTGTTAGCAAAAAGAGATTATAACACAGCAGGAGCAATAATCGGTGTTTTTCCTGAAGCTAGAGATGTCATAGAAACAGCATATGAAAGAATGGCAGATGGTCAAATGACTCCTGAAGCAGCTTTAGCATGGGCTGAAAAGGAAGTTACCAAATTAATAGAAAATTATAACCGATTCTATTGATAGATACTTGCCAATAATATTTTCTAATCTATAAAATTTTGTAAATTATCCGAGGGAGAGGAAAATCTCTTCCTTGGATTTTTTAGGAGGAATTAGCTATGAAATGGGGTAAATATACTCCTTATCTTTTACTTATACCTACTTTTTTGGTGATAGGAATCTTTATTTATTGGCCTGCGATTAACTCTTTTTCTTTAAGTATGTATAAAGTAGCTCCTTTTGGCGGAAGAAGGATATTTGTTGGAATACAAAATTATATAGATCTTTTTAAAAGCGATGTTTATTGGAACGCTATTACTGTTACTTTAATATATCTTGTTGTAACCGTTTTTAGTGTCGTTGTACTTGGATATTTGATAGCTCAGTTATTAGATAACAAAGTAGCAGGAATCAAAGTATATAGGACTCTTATATTTGTTCCTTATGCTATATCTTTTGCCATAGGAGGAGCACTATGGGTCTTTATGCTTAATCCAGTGGCAGGGCATATCAACTATTTTTTATCTCAAATTACTGGAAAAAGCATTAATTGGTTAAATCAAGCTCCTTTTGCTTTAATATCAGTGTCCGTTGCGAGTATATGGAAAATGCTTCCTTTCTCCATTATTTTTTATCTTGCGGGGCTCCAATCTATTTCTGAATCTATTATTGATAGTTCAATAATAGACGGAGCCAATTCATGGCAAAGAATGTGGAGAATAAAATTTCCGATACTCTCTCCGATTACTTTTTATCTTATTATTATGAATATAACGCACTCCATGTTCCAATCCTTTGGTATCATTGATATAATGACCAGAGGAGGACCTGTTGGTACTACAACAACTTTAATATACAGATTATATTTAGATGCATTTTATTTTCAAAAGACTGGGGAAGCAGCGGCACAAAGCGTAGTTCTATTTATAATAATGTCTTTTATAACATTTTTCTACTTCAGATTTGGAGAAAAAAAGGTACATTATCAATAAAGGAGCGTACGAAATATGAAAATATCAACCAGACAGAAAACCAATTATTTTTTAATTGAAGTGGGATTAATACTAGTTTCTTTATTTATGTTTTTGCCTTTTATTCTTGCAATATCTATGAGTTTTATGAGTCCTACAGAGGTGTTTTCATATCCTCCAAAATTTTTTCCATCCAGTATAAACTTTAAAAATTATAGTGAAGCATTAAAACTTATACCTCTTGGTAGAATGTTATTGAACTCTATGATAGTTGCAGTTTTTACTACTATAGGTAAATTAGTTACTGGAACATTAGCTGCTTTTGCTTTTTCATCTTTCAGATTTAAAGGGAAAAACATATTGTTTTCTACGCTTTTTATTACTTTGTTTTTACCCGCAGAAACCGTTATGATATTACCTCTTTTCATGATTATGTCAAAATTGGGGTGGGTTAATACATATTGGGCTCTTATTATACCTTTCACTGCTTCTGCTACTAATACTTTTTTGTTTAGACAACATTTTATGTCTATTCCGACTACTTTAGAAGATGCAGCAAAGATTGATGGAGCTACTCCTATGCAATATTTTAGGAAAATATTGATTCCATTATCAGGCCCAATGATAGCAGGTGCTTCCATAATTAACTTTGTATATGCTTGGAATATGTATCTTTGGCCTTTAATAGTTACTATGGATGATAAGATGAAAACAGCGCAAATAGGGGTTAAGATGTTAATTTCTGCCGAATCCACAAACAACTGGGGTGTTATCATGGCAGGAACCTTATTAGTTGCAATTCCAACGTTGATTATATTCTTTTTACTTCAGGATCTTTTTGTTAAAAGTTTGGTTGGTAGTGGATTAAAAGAATGATTTTATAAGTTAATAAAACCATAGAAATTGACTAACGAAATAATTAGTGTTAAAATTAAAAACAGTGTTTTTCGAGAAAGATTTACCAAAAAGCCTATTATTGCCGAAAATGGTAAAATAGGCTTTCTTTTTTCAATAGATATATTTAAATTAAACGGAGGAAATTTTCTGATATGAATTTTCTTTTTCTTGTCCCAGCTGTTTTGTTAGGGTGGTCTTTGGGGTCTAACAACTCCTCTAATATTTTTGGTCCTCCAGTATCTTCTGGTTTAGTTTCATACAAAAAAGCAATAATCGTTTCTTCTGTATTTGTAATAGTTGGATCTATCTTAGGAGGAAGAAATGGGTTAAACACCTTAAGTAATTTAGCGGAATTAGATATTTTTTTTCTTTCGCTCTCTTTACTTTGTGCTTTTTTAACAATGACAATAATGAGTTTTTTTGGATTGCCAGCATCAGCAACTCAAGCGGTTGTAGGAGCGCTGGTGAGTGTAAGTTTATTAAAAGGCAGTTTTGACACAAAAATATTGATAGATATATTTATTTCTTGGATATTTACACCTATAGGGGCGTTGGTTTTTTCATTAATTCTATACAAGATATTTGCATTAATATTTAGAAAATTCTTGGGAGTAGCGACTCAGGATAGATTTATTAAGGTACTAACATGGGTTGTAATAGGTTATAGTTCTTACTCACTTGGAGCAAATAACGTTGCTAATGTAACAGGTGTTTTTACGAATATTTTTCTTACACCTATACTTTTATTGCTAATAGGCGGATTATCAATAGCTTTTGGGATATTAACAACCAACAAGAAAGTATTAAACACTGTAGGAAAAGGGATAATCGAATTAGATCATTTTTCTTCTGTAATAAGTATTTTGGGAGCATCAATGACACTTTGGGTATATTCATTGATAGGAATTCCAGTAAGTGCTGCACAAGCTATAATAGGATCTATTATAGGAGTTGGGTTAGCAACAGGGACAAGAACTTTTGATACAAAAGTAATATTGAAGGTAATATTTGGTTGGGTAGGAACCCCTTTGGCTTCTGGAATTATTTCACTTCTCGTTGTTTATATTTTAGAATGATATAAATAATTTCTTTAACGATTAACTATTTCTGTTGTAAATAGTAAGATAAAAGCTAATAATAAAAGGAAGGCAGGAAATAATGAAATGCTAATAAGATCAGCAATTAATCCAAACAAAGGTGGTGTAAAGGTAGAACCAATATAAGCAAAAGCCATTTGAACCCCCATCATTGACTGCGAAAGTTCCTTACCAAATATTCTAGGAGTTTGGTGAAGCATGCTTGGATAAATAGGGGCACATCCGAGGCCAATAAGAGATAAACCAATAGGAATTTTCCAAACAGGTAAAGGAAGAATAATTAATATTATTCCACCAAAGATAATGCTTAATCCAATTTTAATTAATTGTTTATTAGATAGTTGGATGGACATAAAACCCGAGAAAAAACGACCTATAGTAATTCCAAGATAGTAAATTGATGTCCAAAAAGCTGCGACCTCTGATGAAATTCCATAATTATTTACCGAATAACTGCTTGCCCAAAGACCAGCTGTTAATTCTAAAGAACAGTAAGAGAAAAAAGCTAGTAATGCCATTTTGGACCTAGGAATTTTTAAAATTTGAGTCAAAGAAAGTGCTTTAATATCTTCACTATTTTTCCCTTTGTTTTGTCTTCTCTTTTTTTCTATTGGGGAATTATTCCAGAGAGGTAAAGATATTATTAAAGCAACAACCAAAACACTTTGGATGATACCTATTGTTATATAACCCATGTTCCAGTTATTATTTCTTGCAAGCCAAAAAGACATAATTACAGGTCCAGTTGTTGCTCCAACTCCCCAAAAACTATGAAGCCAATTCATGTGTTTTGCTTCATAATGCAAAGCAACAAAGTTGTTAAGAGCTGCATCGACGGATCCTGCTCCTAATCCAAGAGGGATTGCAAGAAATAGTAAAGGGAAAAAAGTATGAGATAATCCGAAACCAATTAAGGCAATAGCTGTCATAGCTACACTCACTAAAGTAACTCTTCCAGTTCCAAATCTTTTTATAAACCTTGCACTTAAAAAACTTGATACTACAGTTCCTAATGAAATTATCATCGAAATTATCCCTGCATATGAAACGGAAACAGAAAATTCTTGGTACATAACAGGCCACGCAGAACCCAGAAGAGCATCAGGTAAACCAAGACTTATAAAAGATATGTAAATGATTATTAGTAAAGCTAACATGTATTCCTCCTGAGTAGTTATAAACTGAATTCTTGTAACGGTTTCACTGATTGGTAAATACTAGGGGCCTTTTCTGATTATATCATTTAATATGAGGTTGAAAATAAAAAAATTATAACTTTTTGTTTGATTCTAATTCTTCTTCTGTGAAGGGAATTAGAGCGCTAAATCAAAACCGACATCCCTCTAAATTAAATAAATAAATAATAAACACAAAAACAAAAGAGGCATTACTGCCTCTTTTGTTAAATAACCTTTTCTTCCATTATATATTTATCTATTCCTTGTGCTGCTCGATGCCCGTCAGCAACTCCATGTATGATATCTGGCCCATTTACAATATCTCCACCTGCAAACAGCCAAGGTACCCCTTCAACTTGTCCGTATTCATTTGTTTTTACTTTTCCTCTTTCTATCGTCATTTTATTTTGTATATCTTCTGGTAGATAAGAATAATCTGGAGCTTGTCCTACGGTCATAACAACCATGTCACCTTCAACCATCATTGTTTTTGATTCGTCATATTTGGGATTAAATCTTCCATTTTCATCAAATACTTCAACACATTTTTTGAATAGTACTCCTTTTAATTTTCCATCTTCAACTATTACTTTTACTGGTCCCCAGCCAGGATGAAAGTTTACTCCCTCTTCTTTACCTTCTACAATTTCATCTTCGTCTGCAGGCATTTCATCAAAGGTTCTTTCTAAACTTAATACATGAACTTCTGATTCACCATTTTCTAAGTTTTGAAGTCTAAGCATTGATCTTGCAACATCCATTGCTACGTTCCCTCCACCAATAACCACTAATGATTTAGGAATGTATGGCTTTGGTCCTTCTCCTCTTACGTAGTTTTTCATATCTTCTAAAATAGTCAAGGAATCATAAACTTTTTCGTGGTCTGCCCCCTCAATTGGAAGTTTTCTTCCTTTGTTGAAACCTGTTGATGCGAATATTACATCAAATTTTTCCCTTAATTCTTCTAATGTAATATCTTTACCAACTTTTGTGTTTGTTATTATTTTTACTCCCAATGATTTTATATAATTCACATCTTGTTCGAATGCATTATCTGGTAATCTATATGAAGGTCCTCCATAATTTAGTACTCCTCCAGGTCTGTTTTTTTCTTCGTATATGGTTATTTCATATCCCATCAAAGATAAAAAGTATGCCGCAGAAAGCCCGGCAGGTCCTGCTCCTATTATAGCAACTTTGGCATTTGCCTTTTTTATAATTTCCTGATTTAATATTTCACTGTACTTTTCTTGAGGAACATTGTCAACTATATATCTTTTCAACCATCTTATAGCAACGGGTTCCCCTCTATGACCTATAGAACATACAGTTTCACATTTGTGTGTACACATCCTTCCACAAACTGCTGGTAATGGATTGGTTTTGTAAAGATCTTTTAAACCTGTTTCAAGATCGTTTGTATATATATCTCTTATATAATCTGCTATATTCATATGTGCAGGGCATGTTTTTTCGCATATACTACAATCTACACATCGAGAGGCTTCTTTTATCGCCTGTTCTTTTGAGAAGCCTTTAACCATTTCAATAAAAGATGTTTTTCTAACTTCTGGTGGATCAATTTCCATTTCTTCTCTTTCTAAACCAAGTAGATCTGAATTTTCATCTCTAATATAACCAAGTGGTTCTTTCTTCAAATGAATTCCTTCATCTGTTGGTATAAAAAAGAAGGAATTTGGATCTTTTGATATGTGTAAATATTCCTTTGTCATTTGTAATGAACCGGTCGTACATATATCCACACATAACCCGCAAAAACTACATCTTCCATAATCTATTGAAGGTCTTTGAGGTTTAGAACCTTCAACATCTGGAAGTTCTGTAAATTCTATCATTGTAATGGCATCAGTGGGACATATTTTTGAGCAAGTTCCACATCCTATACATTTTTCCCAATCATTTACGTGAAATCCTCTATACCTATCAGATGCTTCTCGAGGAGTGGTTAATATGTCATCCATGGGAATAGTTACAGGTTTTCTTGTTAAATACTTCCATGCTTTTGCAGGAGCAAAGAAACTTTTATCAGGTGTTTTCATTTTCATTGTTCACCTCTTTTATTAATTTTATCTATTATCGGTCAATTTCAGGAGCGCATACTCCCATAGTATCCATCCAAAGTGCCGCGTCGTCTATTCTAGTTCCTGGCATATATTTTTCCACACCAAGTAAACCTTGGGGATAAGAAGCTCCTCTAACAGCTACCCTATAAGGTTTATCTTCTCCATCAGAAACCAAGTAATAACCATATTCTCCTCTTGTACATTCAACATGAGTGTATACTTGACCTTTTGGCACCCTCCAACGAAGCGCATTTCCAACAGAAATTTTGTTCCATACTTCTCCTTTTTTTGGCATTTTTTCTATTACCTGTCTTATTATTTTAATGCTTTGATAAGTTTCTAAATATTTGAAATATAATCTAGTGTACCCATCAGAATAATTAGCTGTCGGGACATAAAAATCTACTTGATCGTATCTTGCGTATGGGTCAACTTTTCTTATATCATAGGCTTTTCCCACAGCAGATCTCATTCCTATTCCGGTAACCCCTAACTCCCAAACAACCTCTGCAGGTAATAATATTTTATCTTTTGTTCTTCTAATCACTAATTCATTTTTTAGGATTAAATCTTCATACTCCGGTAGTCTTCTCTCCAAGTAATCAAGAAAACTCTGGATCTTTTCTATCGTTTCTTCACTTATATCTTTTCTAACGCCACCCGGTACTATGTACATATGGTATATTCTTGCTCCAGTTATTTCTTCGAATATATCTAAAATTAAATCCCTATCAGCAAGACCCCAGTTTGGTCCAGTATATAAACCTACCGGTCCACCTATGCCTCCTAAAGACATCAAATGGTTCGCTATTCTTGCCAATTCTAAGATAATCATTCGAATCCAATGTGCTCTTTCAGGAACCTCAACACCTGATAATTCTTCTATTGCCATAGAATAAACCATTTCATTTATATCTGGTTCCGGAACACATATTCTTGGAATTAGTGCAAGGTTGTTCATCCAATATCTTCTTTCCATAAGTTTTTCGAATCCTCTGTGTAACATTCCTGGCATTGGTCTAGCTCTAACTATAGTATCTCCGTCCACATACATGTGAACACTATAATTACCATGCATTCCTGGATGATTAGGTCCTAAGTATAATTTAAGCTCTTTCATTTTTCTCACCTTCTGTTATCCTTATAACCGTTTTCTTTGCAGATTCAACATCATATTCTCTATCAGGGAACTTTCTTTTTGAATATTCCAAAGGATCAAAGTCTTTTTTCATAGGTGGTTTATCATCCCATAGCTCTAAAAACAGTGGTTTTTCTGAATCTTCATTACCTTCAAATTTTACACCAAAGAATTCATGTACATCTCTTTCGTAGTACTTGGCACCAGGAAAGATATTAACTATACTAATATATTGAGGATTCTCTCTTTCTATTTTGGTTCTTACTATGAATGTTATAGCGTTTGTCCAATTGAAAAGTATATAAACCAATTCAAATTTATTTTCTTTTATCCAATCAACGCAAGTCAATAAGCTTAACTGCTTCCATCCTAAACTTTTTAAGTGACTTAATACAGCAGGTAGATCATTTTGATCAACGGTAATACTTATTTCATTATTTTTCGGCGTAGAATACTCTTTTATATCGTAGCTTTTTTCTAAGATACTTATAATACTTTTAGAATCATTCGTGGAATTCATCTTTTACGTACACCTCCCCTAAAGAACGGATCTGGTTTTCTCTGTACCATTCGTAGTTTTCTACATATTTCTTCCATCCATTGGCTTCGCCTTTTGTTATCATGTTTTCTAAGGTCTTAAAAGTATTCATTATTGCTTCAGGTCTTGGCATACATCCTGCAACGTATAAATCTACAGGAAGGTAGTAATCTAGTCTATTTATAACGGCATAAGAATCATAATATATCCCACCGTTTATAGTACAAGAACCAAATCCAACAAGATATTTTGGAAACATCATTTGTTCGTAAGTGTATATTACTCTTCTTAATGTTTTAACGCTTAGATAACCTGTTACCAATAAAACATCTGCTTGACGAGGAGTTGCCATAGGTCCCATTCCTAATCTTTCCATATCAAATCTTGCTGTCATTGTTGGAGGCAACTCAACAGCTCCGCAACCCGTGCAATAATGAAGCATCCAAAGAGATTTACCTCTAAATATATTTCTTATCTTTTCCCAAAACGTTATAGTATCGTTTAAATCTTCTTCGAAAACATTTATTTCTTTTATTTGGTCTTTGTTACTCATACGTTCACCCCCAGTCCTGTAAAAATTACTATTGCAGTCTGAACAAGAGAAAGAATGATTGGCACTCTGTAGAAATATGTAACTACGTTTTCTACTCTAAAGCGAGCTGATACACTGTATATTAAAGTTACTAATGTATAGACCAAAAAATATTTTATTAGATATTCCAATAAGTTCCCTCCACCTAAAAATAGGTTCACAAATAATCCTACTTCTACTAAAGTAGCAAATTCATGTTGTAAAATCAACATACCAAAATGTTTTCCTCCATACTCAACCATTGGTCCTGAAGCTATTTCTGCAGGTGCAATAGGTGTATCAAACGGCACTTTAGTTAACATTCCCAAAAGAGAGATAAAAGCAACTATTGCACCAAGGGGCATGGTAAAGATATGCCATCCTAAAATTCCATTCATTTGTTGTACATGGGCTAATTCACTTAAAGAAGAAGTGCCATAAGCGTGAATCATCCCAAATACTACAATCATGAAAGGAACTTCATAGGCAAGCATTTGAGTTAATGCCCTCATTATGCCTATACCCGCCCATGCGTTTCCCGATCCAGAAGCACTCATTGCCATACCTAATGATCCAACAGCAAGTAGATAAACAATCACAAAGAAATTATCCAAGCCTTCAAACGCTACTATATTTCCAAAAGGCAAAAACATCAAAGTGGCTATTGTTCCACCTAAAGCCATCATAACTCCGAAATCATATATAAAACCATGAGATATCGATGATTTTGATAACGTTTTAAATATATCCATAAACGCTTGGTACCATGGTGGTCCCACTCTTCTATGAACTTTAGCTGTGACTTTTCTCTGAACACCATCTAGAGATACTTGCCACAGAAATCCTATGATAATTATTGAAAATGCTATCAAATAACTCATAATTTATCACCCCAGAAAAAGGCTATTGTTATTATTACTGAGATCCAAAATACTCCTGTAGAAACATTTGAAGAGAAAAACCAACTCCTTATTAGATGACCGAACTCGTTTATTCTTAAAACAATCGCATCATAGAATTTCTCTACGGATGGATGATTCTTGTATAATCTTTCAAAAGGTGCGTAATAATTTTTTGCATAATGGTAAGATTCAGGATCGTATATAAATTCACCTGCTGTGTAAGTATTCATCTGATCTACAGGTTCTGCCTTTTTATGTGTATAAAAAACCAAAGCAGCTATAATGAAACCTATTACAAAAACTAATGTTACAATAACAGAATCCCACATACCGCTGAAAGAATAAATTTTTGAACCTTCGATAGTTATAGGTGTTATATTTAAAGAACTTTGAATTTTTGATATAAATGTCAACATGTGAGATGGCATTACTCCAAAGTAGATTGTGAGTAAAGACATTATTAACATAGGAATTTGCATTAAAAAAGGAACTTCTTTCACATCGTTATACTTTGGTGATAATTGGCCTAAAAATACAGTAGCAAGAGGCCTAAAAACGTACATGAAAGACCCTATACTTCCAAAAAAAGCAGCGAATGCCATAAACATAAGACCCTTGTTTGCTAATCCTTGGAATATTAACCATTTTGAAGCGAATCCACTCATAGGTGGAATCCCTGCCATTGAAATTATTGCTATTAAATACGCTGCAAAGGTAACAGGCATCTTTTTAATCAATCCACCTAACTCACTCATCTTGGTAGTTCCAGTTCTATAAGCCACGGCTCCAATAGTTAAAAACATTGCTGCTGATGCCATAGCATGATTAAAGATATGCATCATTCCACCGGCAAACCCTGATTGATCTAGAAGTGATATCCCTATCAATATGTATCCTCCATTAGCGACGGTGGAGTAAGCTATTAACCTTTTAGCGTCTTCTTGTTTTATCGCCATGAGGGTCCCAACCACTATACTTATTGCACCTAACACCATAACTATGTAATTTTCGTAAGGAACTCCTATTATTTTAATATGGTTTGAAAATATCTGTGAAGTGGGAATAACCGCACTAGCCAACAAAGCAACAAATCCACCCATCTTTACCAATCCACCTGATAGAACAGGTGAGAAAGTGTGAGGTGCATTACCGTGAGCAATGGGAAGCCAAGTATGAAATGGGAAAATCCCTAATTTTGCAAGACCAGCTATTATTATTAAGAAATAAGCCATAATAGCCGTATTGGGACTATTGATTAAATTCTGTGAAATTACTGAGATATCAAAAGTCTGGTACATTGAATATAAATACATTATCGCAAAAAACATTGAAAAAGAACCGATCGTACTGATAGTGTAGTAAACTACAGAAGCTTTTCTTGATTTACCAAGAGGGATTATAAACAAAGATGACCAAACAACCATCTCCCAAAATATGAACAGCGTTAAAAAATCTTTGGCATAAAAAACGCCCAAAGTAGACACTACGGAAAAAACGTATAGCATATTGTATGAAGCAGGATTGATTAACTTTTCTACCCAAAAAGGGTTAAAAAAAGAAACGAGAAAATACGTTAAAACCATTATTATAGAAAAATACCAACCATAGTTTGAAGTAACTAGTTGTAAAGAAAATTCTCCAAAACTAATTAAGTTGAAGATACTTCCGGTATCATTCATATATCCAAACAAGAATATCAAAATAAACAACGTTGAAAAAATTGTAAAGTAACTACCTAATTTTTTATTAACTTTCGTTAAAACATAAGTCAAAGGTGCAGCCAATAAGCCAATTAACAAAAGAGAGTTCAAAGCCATCTACATCACTCCCTGTGGGATATAAGATATTAACTCATTTAATGGTTTAGAAACATTTTGAACAAAACTATCAAAAAGTTCTGGATAAATTCCTCCAAATAACAATAGAACACCAAAAACTACTGCTACAATGTTTATAACAAATATTTTGTTCATAGAAAATTTTGTAGTTAGTTTTTCAGTTGCTTCTTCGTGTTCTTCTCCAGGTACCCACAATTTAACTAACATTCTAATGTAATAAACGCCTTCTATCAAACTACCTAAAAGTATTATCATTGGAAAATACCAATTGGAAGAAAAAGCCGTATTTAAAATATTTAATTTTGCATAAAATCCGTAAAACAGCGGGAGTCCAATCAAAGATAAGGTAGAAATAGTGAAACCAAATCCTACCAAAGGATACTTTCTAAAAATTCCAGCTGCACTATCAATAGTATCGTTTGAGTTATTCTCGTAAATATTTGCCGCGGTAGAAAACATAACTGTTTTAGCAAAAGCATTGTTTATTAATTGAAGAATAGCAGCATATCCTCCCCCAATAAGAAATAAGCTAGTTATTAAACCTGCTTGGCCGATACTAGAGTATGTAAGGATTTCTCTCATATTTCTTGTGGATGTAGCCGATGCTTCTGCAAATATAAAAGTTACTAAAGTAATTGTTATAATTATGTTGAATAATGCTCCTGATGTTTGTAAAATACTAGAAAAGAATCTTCCAAATACTAAAATGGCAGCTGAAGCATAAACTGCAGAAAAAAGTGGGGCTGTTAGTGAATTAGTGTTCGAATAGATTCCTCTTACCCATGCATTGAACGGTAAAAGTTTTGTTTCAACAGCAAGTCCTGAAAAAATGAGGACAGTCACTATAAGTTGTATATTTAAAGATAATTCAGGAAAATTAGTGGCTAAATCAACCATATTCAAACTTCCAGCAACGTTGTAAAATATTATTATTCCTAGAAGATACAAACTTGAACCTATAGAACCTAGTATTAAATAATTAAAAGTATGAAGAAATTTTTTATGTAACGTTGAGATTATGTAGGCAGAGATAGTTGTTATTTCGAAAAAAACAAAAAAATTAAATAAGTCGTTTGTAAGTATCATTCCATTTAATCCTGCTAAAGCTACCATCAAGACTGTTGAGTAATTCTTTATATTTTTGAAGCCTATCAAAATAGAAACAATAAATAATATATTTATTAAAACAATTCCAAAGAACGAATAATTATCTACAAGCAAATTGATACCGAAAGGCGGTTGCCATCCTCCAATTTCATAACTTCCATTTTGAATGAAAAAAAGAAATATAATATTTAAAAAAGAAGCTAGTAACAATAAAAATTTAGAAGATCTCTTGAAAATCGCTGCTAAAAAAGCAAAAAGCAAAGGTATAACTATTAAAAGAATTGGATTAATCATCAATACCACCTCTAATTTCATCCATCTCTAAAGAATTTTTATCAATATATATTTTTCTAATAAAAGCAAGTCCTAGTGCTGTAGTTCCAAACCCTATAACAATTGCTGTTAAGACTAATGCTTGTGGTAAAGGATCAACGTAACTTGTTATAGATTCAAATGTAATTATTGGAGCTTCACTGCCTTTTATATATCCAATAGAGATAATAAAAAGGTTTAAACCCAGTTCAAGAATATTTAATGAAATAAGCATTTTAATCAAATTCTTTGATGAGAGTAAACCATATATACCTACAAAAAATAAAGCTAAAAATAAGTATTGAATCATGCTTCTCCCCCCTCAAAAAGAAAATTCCCAACGATGTTAGATAGTTCTGAACCTACTTTTAAGCCTATAAGAACATATAAAATAGGTGTTAAACCTGCACTAAAAAGTTCTCCTATGTTTCCTGAAGGCAAAAAATTGTATAAGAATGAATTAAAGGCAAACAGTCCAATTAATCCTAAAACTATTATTAAAATACCCGAAGTTCCTTCAAGTACATTAAAAGCATTCATCTTTTCTTTGAAATTATCATCACTTAGATACATCAACAAAATTGAAGAAGCTATCATAGCTCCGCCTGGAAATCCTCCGCCAGGAGTTAAGTGCCCATGAACGAATATATAAACTCCAACAATCAATATTATTCCTGTAATTATTCTTACCCCTGCTTTGAGGATGAAATTAGGTTTAATTCTGAACTTTATTCTTTCTCCCCCAACATTTAAAAGCAAAGAAACACCAAGTGCAGAAATAAATAATACTGTTAATTCTCCTAAAGTATCAAAAGATCTATAATTAACCACAATTGAAGTAACAATGTTCGCTGAACCAGTTTCCGGATAAGGCCTTTCTTCATCTACATTTTTTTCAATATATCTTTGGGAAACTATTTTACTTAAATCTTTCTCGCCGTATTTTGGAAACATGCTTTGTGAATCATACAATAAAGAAAAAACGAAAAAAGCAATAACAAGTGTCAAAAAAGCAGAGATAAATTTTTTCATTCACCCTCACCACGCTTTTGTAAAGACATCAAAGTAAAGAGAAATAAAGATGTCATTAAACCCGAGCCTATAACTGCCTGAGTTATTGCAACATCCGGTGCCTTCATTATAACGAATTCTACAACTGATAAAAGAGATGTTATAGAAAGAAAAATCACTGAGTTTAACAGTTTTTTTGACTCAATGGCCAATAATGCAAACACGATCATTAGCAACCCTATGATTATGCTGATGATATCAATCATCTTTCCTCATCTCCTGTTCTTGGTATAATAACTTTAAATCATCTTTCTGTAATTTTGTTGTTTTTGACTTGTATAGGTAAGAAGCTCTTGCTAAGGCTGAGCTACCAACAGGATTTGTTATCGTCATAAAAATAACCAAAATAATTGTTTTTAAAAGCCAGGATGGATTTAAAAAACCAACACCTAATATCAAAGAAAACGCTCCTAAAGTTGTTGCTTTGGTTCCTGCTTGAATTCTGTTGAAGATATCAGGCATTCTAAAAATTCCTAAACCTCCTAAAAAATAAAAAATTCCACCTACGATTAAAAGAAAATATCCTATAACGCTCATTTTTTCGCCTCCAAATATCTAGAAAGAACTACAGTTTCTAGAAAAGAAAGAACTCCATATACTATCGCGATATCAAGGTATATCTCATTTTTGAAAACAAAAGCAAATAAAACAATAATTCCAGTAACCATAACGTTCACAGTATCTAAGGAAACGATTCTATCTGTTACTTCTGGACCGATTATCATGCGTAAAACAGAGAATAAAACTCCTCCACCTATTAAACAAAACACAATAATCTCAATCATTTGAAAATCCTCCCCAAAATTTTTTCAAAATTACCTGTAACTTTTTCCTTGTAATCTTTCTCATTAACCCCTTTAATGTCTATCCAGTGTATATATAAATTGTCTTCATCAGCATCTATAGACAAGGTTCCGGGGGTTAAAGTGACCGAATTTGCTAGGGTTAGCTTACCAACTTCTCCCTTTAAGTTAATAGGTATTTTTACAAAACCAGGGTTAAGGGGGATTTTTGGAGATAAAACTCTTTTTGCGACATCGATATTAGCAAGAACCATCTTGTAGATAAACACTGGCACATAAAGGAAAATGAATAAAAACAATTTGTAAAAAACAGAAAAATCGAATTCATAGCTCACCATCTTAGATATAATAATTGCTAAGACAATTGATACCATAAGTCCTACGATTATTTCAGAAACAGTAAATGAAGTTAAAATCAACCAAATAGCGAAAAGAACAAAAAAGGTTGTAATAAACTTTTTCACACTTATCCCTCCAATCTAAATAGTTTGTGAAAAAAATCTCATAAATCTAATGCTTTAAATTTTACGTATACATTATACCAGTATATAGTATAAAATCAAAATCAAGAAAATTCATTCTAAAAGCTAATATTTCTCTCTAATCGCTTCTAATAACATATGATTACCGATTTTCAAATCAAATAAAATTATATGTTATAATTAAATATATAGTTATTTTGTTTTTTCTTTAGTTTTTATGTACTTTTCGGGGGTCCGTTTTTTAAAGGAGGAATTATTGATGGAAAAAAGAATTTTAGGTAAAACAAACGAAGAAATATCAATAATAGGATTAGATTTGGAGAAATTGTTTAAAAATCATGTTTCCCAAGACATAAAATTATATCTTGAAAAAAGTATTATTAATGGTGTAAATTTTTTTGAAATTTCACCAAGAATTGAACTGGTAGATGAAACCCTTGTTTTTCCGTTAAATCTTCACAGAGACAAGCTTTTTATTTCTGGAAGAGTTTATTCTAAAAATCGTGATGAAATTTTAGAAGATATAATTTACATGTTGAAAATATTTAATCTTCAGCATTTAGATTTAATACAAATTGTTGTAAATTCTGATGAAATGGCTCAAACAATCTTCGCTCCTGAAGGAGCTTTAGAAGCAATATTACAAGCTAAATCCCAAGGCTTAATAAATTATATTGGTTTTTCTACTTACAAAGAAAAAATTGCTTTATCTCTTTTGGAAAGCTATAATTTTGACGTGATAACTTTTCCGATTGATTGGGTCAATTGGTATACTGGTTATGGAAGAAAAACGGTTATTAAGGCGAAAGAAAAAGAAGCAGCAATAGTAAGTAGTCAAAGTTTAACAAAAAAGGTATCAAGAGCTAATACCGAAAAACACATATCTGACCTCCTCTATGTTTCTTCTGATAGCTATAGGGAAGTGGAATTAACTATAAGATTTTCACTTACAAGACCTATAACTTCAATACTTTGTTCTGCTAAAATCAATCTTATAGAATGGTTAATACAAGCGGCAGATAGGTTTTCTCCTTTAGAACCAGAAGATGAAGAAAAGCTTAGAAAAAGTTGTGAAGAAATAGTAAAGGTTTTTAATCCAGAAAAAATTTTAAAGGGAGATATATAGTTGTCCATTTCTGTTATAGGGGGAATTAATCTAGATTTAAAAGGTTCATCATACCAAAAGTTAGAACTAAAAACCTCTAATCCAGGAAATATTTTTTATTCCTCTGGAGGGGTTTCTCGGAACGTTGCACATAATCTTTCAAAGCTGAAGATTCCAGTAAATTTATTTGGATCTATTGGGAAAGATGTTTTTGGCCAAATCCTATTACAAGAGTTAAAGGATTTGAATATTGGAACAGAATGTCTTAAAATATCGGATAAATACCAAACAGGTATTTATTTAGCTGTTTTAGATGAAAAAAAAGATATGATGGTTTCAATTTCTGATATGAAAATAATGAAAGAAGTAAACGTAAATTATATAGAATCTCACAAAGAAATATTAGAAAATTCTAAAATAATCTTTATCGATACAAACTTGAAAGAATCGGTTATTGGGCATATACTGAAAATTTTTCAGAATAAAAAAGCTTTAATAGTTGTAAACTCTGTGTCCAATAAGAAAGTAAAAAAATTGGCAAATATTAAAGAAAAGATCGATTATCTCACGTTAAATTTATTAGAAACGGAATCTCTATTTGAAAGAAAAATAGATTTCTTAGATATTGATAATATTTCAGAACTATTTCAAAAAAAGCATTCCAATATTTGCAATATAGTTATAACTAATGGGGAAAAAGGAGTAATTTACATAAATAATAAAAATAAAATAAAGAGATTTTATTCTGTGGAGAAAATAAAGGAAAAAGATATTGTTGATTCAAATGGTGCGGGGGATGCATTTACTGCTGGATTAATTTTCGGGTTATATCAAAATGAAAGTGTTGAAAAATCTATTGAATATGGAATAAAAGCCTCACAAATAACCTTGAAAAGTCCGAAAACGGTAGCAGACGAAATGAGCCCTGAAATTATAATTTGAACAAACGGAGGAAATTCAATTGATTACAAATTCATACTTAGAAGTCAAAGAAGAAGTATCGAAAGCTTTACATGAACACCAACCTGTTGTAGCTCTTGAATCCACAATAATTACACACGGTATGCCTTATCCTAAAAACGTTGAGGTGGCTTTGAATGTAGAAAAAATAATTAGGGAAAAAGGAGTAATCCCAGTTACAATAGCTGTGATAAACGGCAAAATGAAAGTAGGACTATCAGCTGATGAAATAGAATTTATGGCAAAATCAAAAAACATTCTTAAAGCTAGCAGGATGGATTTACCTGTAATAGTAGCAAAAAAATTGAATGCAGCAACGACAGTTGCAGGGACCATGATAATATCAAACTTAGCTGGAATAAGAGTTTTTGTAACCGGTGGAATAGGTGGGGTACACAGAAATGCTCAGCAAACCTTTGATATATCAGCGGATCTTCAAGAACTTTCTAAAACCAATGTAGCTGTGATATCTGCTGGCCCTAAAGCCATATTAGATTTAAACCTAACTAAGGAATACCTTGAAACTTTTGGAGTACCTGTTCTTGGTTTTAAGACAGAAGAATTACCTTGTTTCTATTCCAGAAATAGTGGAGTAAATCTACCATATAAAATAGAAAATGCTAGGCAAGCAGCTCAAATAATGAAGGCGAAGTGGGATTTGGATTTAAAAGGAGGTTTAATAATAGCGAACCCTATTCCCGAAGAATATTCGATGGATACAAAAATAATTGAAGAAATAATAGAGAAGGCAATATCTGAAGCTGAAAAACAAAATATAAAAGGAAAGGAGCTAACTCCATTTCTGTTATCAAAAATAAAAGACTTAACCAAAGGGGAAAGTTTAGAAGCAAACATAGAATTAGTGTACAACAACGCTCGACTTGGAGCTGATATAGCAATAGAATATTCAAAATTAATAAATCAATTAAAGGAATGATTCATTTGTTAGAAAGACCCATCAAAAGAGTTGCAGCTATTCATGATTTATCAGGATTTGGGAAATCATCATTAACTGTTGTTATTCCAGTATTATCTTCAATGAATATTCAAGTTTGTCCTATTCCAACGGCTGTTTTATCAACCCAAACTGATGGATTTGAAAATTACGTTTTCACTGATTTAACGGATCATATGAAAGCCAGTATAAACCATTGGAAAAAATTAAATTTGAGATTTGATGCTATTTACAGTGGATTTTTGGGATCTGAAAAGCAAATAGACATCGTAATTGACTTTATAAATTATTTCAAAAAAAATGAAGAAACTCTTGTAGTCGTTGATCCTGTTATGGGAGATTATGGTCAACTTTATTCTTCAATTACGAAAAATTTAGTTGAAGAAATGAAAAAATTAATAATAAAAGCAGATGTAATCATTCCAAACTACACCGAAGCTTGTTTGTTATTGGAAGAAAATTACACAGAATTGGTGGAAGAATCCAAATTAAAAGATTGGATGAGAAAGCTCTCTGAAAACGGGCCAAAGATTGTAATAATTACCAGTATACCAAACAAAGATAAAAGTAAAACGGGTGTAATAGCTTATAACAAAGAAGATGGAAAATTTTGGAAAATAACAAATGAATATATAAAAGCCTCATATCCTGGAACTGGAGATGCCTTTGCAAGTGTAATAACGGGAAGTCTATTAAATAAAGACAGCTTATCAACAGCTATTAATAAGGCAACTTACTTTGTAACCACGTGTTTAAAAGCTAGTTGTGGTTATAATTATCCGCCAAGAGAAGGCATACTATTAGAAAAAGTTCTCGAAACACTAAGCGAACCAACCCCTATGCAATGTCATGAAATTTAAAAAAATTAAGCTCAAATTTCCTTAGCTTGACAAGTTTCTATTCTATATTTAATATCTTCAATATAGTAATCTAAAACTTCCATTTGTTCAGCCTCCTTACAGAAGGGAGCTGTTCCATGCATGGAAAACCTATTGATAAGCCTGATTGGCATAGAGGAGTAGTCTTTCAGTCTCCTACTCTTTATCCATGGGTAACAGTTAAGGAAATTTAGACTTAAGAATAAATTTTTGCGTATTAGATCATAACCATCACTATTATGGTATAATTTAAATAGATAACTTCAACCCTACAAACAAAGGAGAAAACAATGCCAAA
>NZ_AUPM01000032.1 GCF_003265365.1 Petrotoga sp. 9PW.55.5.1
TCTCTTTGTTTTCATTCTTTGGTATTTATTTGGTTTGATGAAATGGTTTTTAGAAAGTCATAGAATATTTCTTTGTCTTCGAAGAGTTCTTTGAATATTGAGTCTTTGTTCGACATTGTTTTCTCCTTTGTTTGTAGGATTGAAGTTATCTATTTAAATTATACCATAATAGTGATGGTTTTGGTTTTGAAGTAAAATTCCCCTTCCTCGAAGAGGTGGATGCAGCGTTTTATGCTGCAGACGGGGTAGTCATTCTTTAATTTGCTTTTAGCAAATTATATGTACCACACCCTGTCAGACTTTCAGTCTGACACCCCTCTCAAGAGGGGAATTAAAGCCAATTCCGCTTTTGTGAAGGTAAATCAAAAGCAACTACCCCGTCTGTGACCACACCCCGGCTGCGACGAAGAACGTCGCATCCACCCCTCTCAAGAGGGGAATTCTATTACATTTACCCTTCAAAAAGGGGAATTTAACCTAAATCTTTTGCAAGAGATAAATTAATACTTATTTAGGAAGTCTTATACTTTTATTTCAGAATTTCTTTTAATCCTTCAGTTAATTCATTTCCGAATCTACAACTAAGTATCTTAATTGCAAACTCCTTTTCTCCTTCCAGCTTACCTTCTCTCTTGCCTTCCAGTTTGCCTTTTTCAATTCCTTCCCTCATTGCTTCTTTTCTATCTCTTTTAGCTATCTTTTCTAACGTGTCAAACATTTTTGGCACCTCTATTTCTTCTATCTCTTTGAATTCTTCCAGGCCCTTTTTGAATAATATGAAGCTTTTTTTTTGTTATTATTCGTAGTATAATATTGACAAAAGTTAAGTTTACTTATTTACACATCAATATAGCAATAGCCAAAAAATGTTGTGGTAAAATTAAATGAATAAGGTAGGTGTTCAAAAGGAATTATGAATTTATCTGTATATTCTGAGATAGGAAAACTAGAAAAAATATTGCTACATAGACCTGGAAAAGAATTAGAAAATTTAGCTCCTTATTACCTTTCCGATCTTTTATTTGATGATATCCCATATTTATACAAAGCTCAAGAAGAACATGATTATTTTGCTAATATCTTAAAAAGTAATGGAGTAGAAATTTTTTATCTTTCTGACTTGTTAAGTGAAACCTTAAAAAATATTGAACTGAAAAAGCTATTCATCGAGGAGTTCTTATCATTTTCTGAAATAAATAACTCTTTTATATACAACTTGTTACAAGAATACCTTCTTTCTTTAGAAAGTAAAGAAATGGTTGAAACAATTATTGCTGGAATAAGAACAGATGAATTAGAAGTGAAAAGAAATATTTTTTCTTTAAGAGTTAGAAGAGCAGATATAGAACTTCCTTTTTTTCTATCTCCAATGCCTAATCTTTATTTTCAAAGGGATCCGGTAGCTATAATTGGAAAAGGGGCATGCATAAACCATATGAAAACTTTTGCAAGAAGAAGAGAAGTTATGCTGATGGAGTATGTTCTCAAATACCATCAATCTTTCCAAGATACAGAATTATATTATGAAAAAAATTATCCTTATTCAATAGAAGGCGGAGATATACTTATTCTTAGTAATAAGGTGCTGGCAATCGGAGTGTCTCAACGTACGTCCCCAGAGGCGATAGAAATTCTAGCAAAAAAATTTTTTAAAGAAGAACGAGATACATTTGAAAAAATTATTGCCTTTATTATTCCAGATAATAGAGCATATATGCATTTAGATACTATCTTTACTATGGTTGATTACAATAAATTCTTAGTTCATGCAAATTTAAGGGAAAATATAGATACTTTTATAATAACAAAAGAAGAAAAGGCATTCAATTTCTATGAAGAAGAAAAGAGTTTAGAAGATATTTTAAAGGAACATTTAAATTTAGATCACGTAGAACTAATAAAATGTGGAAATGCTGACGTTATAGCCGCTCACCGAGAACAATGGAACGATGGATCCAACAGTTTGGCTATTGAACCTGGTAAAGTAATAGCTTACGACAGAAATTATGTAACAAACAAAGAGCTTGAAAAAGCGGGGATAGATGTTTTAACTATACCATCAGGAGAATTGTCAAGAGGGAGGGGGGGGCCTAGGTGTGCTAGTATGCCACTTAAAAGGAGGGAACTATGTTGAAGAAAAAAGTTTTGATAATGGGCGCGGCAGGAAGAGATTTTCATAATTTCAACGTCTATTATCGTAATAATACTGATTATCAAGTTGTTTGTTTCACGGCTACTCAGATTCCGGATATTGAAGGTAGAGTATACCCTGAAGAATTAGCAGGTGATTTGTATCCTGGAGGTATCCCGATAGAACCTGAAGAAAAGCTCCTTCAATTAATTAGAGAAAAAGAGGTCGAAGAAGTAGTCCTATCCTATAGTGATTTACCTTTTCAATACGTTATGGAAAAAGCATCTTTAGTTTTAGCTTCTGGAGCAGATTTTAAATTACTTGGACCAAATAACTCAATGGTTCAATCCACAAAACCTCTTATTTCGATTTGTGCTGTTAGAACAGGTTCTGGTAAAAGTCAGACATCTAGAAGAGTTCTAGATATTTTAAGAGCTAAGGGATTAAAAGTTATTTCTATTAGGCATCCTATGCCATACGGTGAGTTAGCCAAACAAAAAGTACAACGTTTCGCCACATATGAAGATCTGGAAAAACACCAATGTACTATCGAAGAAAGGGAAGAATACGAACCCCACATAGATAGAAATTCTGTAATATACGCGGGTGTAGATTATGAAGAAATATTAAGAGAAGCAGAAAAAGAAGATCCGGATGTCATTTTATGGGATGGTGGAAACAATGACTTTTCTTTTTATAAACCGGATTTATCAATAGTTGTAGCTGATCCACATCGTCCTGGACATGAGGTATCCTATTTCCCTGGAATGACAAATCTTTTAATGGCAGATGTTATAGTAATAAACAAAGAAGAAACCGCCTCTTTAGAAAATATCGAAAGAGTTAGAAAAAGTATTGAAAAATGGAATCCTAACGCTATCGTAGTTGATGCTGCGTCTCCTTTGTTTGTTGAAAACCCATCAATAATTAGAGGGAAAAAATGTCTTGTTATAGAAGATGGACCAACTTTGACACATGGAGAAATGACCTATGGCGCCGGATTTATAGCAGCAAAAAAATATGGGGCTTCAGAAATTCTAGATCCACGCCCTTTTGCAGTTGGTTCTATAATAGATACCTACAAAAAATATAACCATCTTGATAAGATTCTTCCTGCAATGGGGTATGGTAAAAAACAGATACAAGAGCTCGAAGAAACCATTAATAAATCAGATTCAGAGGTTGTTATTATTGGTACCCCAATTGATTTAACCAGAGTTATGAATATCAAAAAAACTGCAGTTAGAGTTACTTATGAATTACAAGAAATTGGAAAACCAAATCTTGAAGATATTTTAGATGAATTTATTTCAAAAAATGTTCACTAAAATTAATCTTTTAAATAGAAAATATTAAAGCGATTAATTTTAAGAACGGGGGATGGGTTAAAAAATAAAATAACGTATTAAAGGAAGTAACCATTCGGAGGTGTAGTTAGTGGCAAATGTTTATGTTGGTGGAAAAAGAAAAAAAAGAGGCAAGATTTGGATCATATTAATCATAGTCATTGCAGCGTTAGTAGCAATCTTTGGCATTATGTTTTATAATTATAATCAAATTGTGAATAGCCCGATCGTTACTGCTAACAAGTTAACCTATACTGTATCTTACGATGACTCTTTATATTTTATAAGGGTATTAAATGATAGTAGAAAGGTAATGATAGTTAAAATAGAAGAGGGAACAACGTTCCCCGGAACTTATTACACCTTAAATTCTAACATACTAGAAAAAACCTCAAACGATTTTTTGGATTTATTTGAACTTAAATCAGATGCTAATTTTTATTTTTACCTTAATAATTCAGTTGCTCATGAACTTAGCTCGCAATTGAATGGAATCTCCTCTGAAGGCATAGATGGATTAATAGATTCTTTAAAAAATAGTGAAGTAACTATATGGAATTTTTTTAGGTTGTCAAGTTATTTAGAAATTATCAAAAATTATGATAGATCAACAAATTTGAATGAAGATGCTCTTTATGCCTTAATAAACGGTTTTTCAAAATTTTCTATAACTAATTACGATAAACTTACTGTTCCTTTGATGACAAAACAACCTTTGCAAATAAATATCGGACCTCAAACTGTCGAAAGAAAGTATGCTGATTTAGAAGTCCTTGAAAGGATGAAACAAGTTGTGGAGTGATTAAAATTTGAAGATACTTATTTTAAAAATACTTTCATACTTTATTTTATTTATTTTGATAATAAGTTTTATAATACCTTTTTTTAGAATTATTAACTTTGATGAACTTAAAATAGAATTACCTTACTATTTTTTAATATTAGGCAAAGATGAAGAATTGGAACATTCTTCTAGAACTGATGTAATAATACTAGCCGGGTTAAATGAAGAAAAACTCTTTTTACTTCCAATTCCTAGAGATCTTTTATTAAACATAAACGGTACTGAAAGAAGAATAAATTCTATTTATGAAATTTATGGGATAGACACCCTTAAATCAGAGGTAGAAAAAATAACCGGAGTAAGTATTAAAGACTTTATAGTCTTTGATTATTCAATATTTCAAAAGATTGGTGATTTATTTGCTCCTATAAATATTTATATTGATAGTGACATGAGGTATCAAGATTATCATCAAGACTTAAATATAGAATTTAAAAGAGGATATAAACAATTAAATGGGGAAGAACTTTTGTACTATGTTAGATACAGAGATTCATCCGGAGATTTGGGTAGAATAGATAGACAAAAAAATGTGATTTTTGCTTTGTTAAAAGAAGTTGAAAACGCAGGTATGCAAAAATTGGTTGAAGCTGTAAGCATGGCCATGTCTGAAACTATAAACTCTTTTGAAATTACAAATCTTATATACTTGTATGGATATATGAGAAACGCCCAAATTGAATTTCTCTCTTTCCCGTACATTATCCAAGATAGTTATGTTATTGTCGATCAGAACAAGATTTTAAATATTCAAAACACTCTAAAAACTTTTGAAAAATCAGATTCAAAAGATAGAAATACATTTAGAATTTTAATAACCAAAAACTTCTCAAGCAGATTATATAACTTTTATACTTATATTTTTGACGTTTGGAAAAAACCGGGTTACCAAATCAAAGTACTGGATACAACATATGAAAATCTGAGTAATCAATACTCCTATGTTTTTTTTAAAAATTTAACAGAAAAGGAAAAAGAAATAGTCCATTTAGACCTAAAAGAAACATTCGGAACAAATTTCGTGGAATTAGATAATAAATACGAGTATTTTGAATTAATAAATTTTATTTCTGAAAATTTAATCGATCCCACTTCTTACGACGTTTTGGTGGTTCTTAATGATAGATGGTAAAAGATTTGGACCAACTAAACTTTTAGTTATTTCATATTTTAAAAGGTCAAGTAAACACTTTAAATATCCCTTAATATCTATGACAATTGGAGTATGGGGTATAATTGTAGTAACAAGTATAATTAATGGTTTTAGTAGTTTGTTGATAGATTCGATAACAAGTTTTTACCCTCACATTATTATTAGAGGAGAATATAATAAAGACCTATCAGAAATAACACAAATTATAAACTTCAGCTTAACAAGTGGCGCTATTATCAATAATAATCAGATATTTTATTCTCAACTTATGGAGATAGACGATCTAACTTTTTATCAACCTTTTTTTGAAGAAAATATTGAATCTGAAGCTTTAATACTGGGTAAAAAATTAGCCGAAAAACTCAGAGTAAAAAAAGGGGATTCAATATTAATAGTTCAATCAAAAGGTATTTTACCAATCACAAAAGAATATACCGTAGGGGGCACCTTTGAATCTGGAGTTAGTTCTTACGACGAAAATTTTATTCTACACCAAAATTCAGATAAAAAAGAATATACAGGTATTTTTTTACAAGATCCCCATAAAGCTCAAAAATTCAAAAAAAATTATCTCTCAGATTACAACGCACTTACATGGGAAGAATCCAATGAAACACTATATAAAGCTATTCAAGTTGATAGTTTAATTGCGCTTTTAATTACTATATTTATAATCTTAATCTCTGGTTTTAGTATTTCAAACTCTGTGCTTTTTTCTGTTTTCACTAGAAAAAGAGAAATTGCTATTATTAGAGCTTTAGGAGTAAAAAGAAAAGACATACAATTTATTTTAGTAATGGAAACTTTCTTAGTATCTATTTTGGGTTTTATACTAGGAAGTTTAACTGGAATATTAAATTGTTGGATTTTAAATATTATGAAAATTCCTTTACCCGAAGGACTTTTTTACGTCGAATATTTACCTGTAAAAGTTTCACCTGGTAACTTTCTTATAGCTTTCCTACTCAACAGCTCTGTAGCTTTTTTATTTAGCTACATTGCCTCTAGACATACTACAAAAATTAATATAGTAGAAGCTTTGAAAGAAGAATAATTTAGGGGGTTAGGTATTAATGGAAAGAGAATTTGTGATGATTAAACCCAACGCAGTGAAGAGAGGTTTAACTAGTGAAATAATAAAAAATTACGAACAAAAAGGATTAAAAATTGTGGCAATGAAAATGATTAAAATGAAAAAATCTCAGGCAGAAAGATTGTATACTCAACATAAAGGAAAAGATTTTTATGAACCATTGTTAGAATTTATTCTTTCCGGCCCTGTAATTGTTATGATCTTAGAAGGTCCTAGAGCCATCGAAACCGTTAGAAATATAAACGGAGAAACAGATCCATTAAAAGCTTCCCCTGGTAGCATACGTGGAAAATATGGTCTAAGTGTTAGAAAAAATATAGTTCATGCTTCTGATTCGAACAAAAATGCAGAAGAAGAATGGAAAATCTTTTTTAAAGAAGAAGAAATCATAGAATACAGAAATGGTTTAGAAAATGAACTATAAAAAGAGAGGTGAAATTTTTTGAGAGTTGCGGGCCTTATATTATCTGGTTCAGGTAAAGATAATTTGAATAAATTAACTTTAAAAAGAACAAGCGCTGCTGTACCTGTTTTTGGAAAGTATAGAGCAATAGATTTTACACTGAGTAATATGGTTAATTCTGGTATTATAAATGTAGGTGTTTTTACTCAATACAACCCACGATCTTTAATGGACCATTTAGGGAGCGGTAAAGAATGGAACCTCGATAGGAAAAGAGGCGGATTGTTCATTCTTCAACCCTTTATGAGCCCAGAAAGCCGTAAAATGTATTATGAAGGAACTGCGGATGCTTTATATCAAAATTTAACTTATTTAAGAAGATCCTACGAAGATTTCATGTTGATTGGATCAGGTGATCACATTTTTAACATGGATTTCCGTCCTTTTTTTAAGTTTCATGTAAAAAATGGAGCGGATATTACTTTACTTACAAAAAAGGTGGGTAAAGGATTTGATTTCTCACAATACGGACAAGTTGTTATTGATAAAGATAACAGGGTTACTCAAATCTACGAAAAAAGTACTGAATTTCATTCTGATAACATTTTCTTAGGGGTTTATTTTATAAACAAGCCATTTTTAATTGAGCTCCTTTATTCCAGCGTTCCAAACGGAAAATATGACTTTTTGAAAGACATTATAATACCAAATTTATCAAAAATGAGGGTATTTTCTTACAATTTTGATGGCTATTGGAAAAACATTAAAAAATCAATATCAGAGTATTATAAAACTAATATGGACATATTAAAAAAAGAAGTTCGCCAAGAACTTTTTTACCTTCCCGAAAGAAAAATCTATACTAAGTTAAGAGATTCAGCTCCTCCAAAAATTAATATTAATGCGAAGGTTTTAAATTCTTTTGTATCAGATGGATGCATAATAAATGGAGTGGTAAAAAATTCAATACTTTCAAGAGATGTATTTGTTGGAGCTGGTTGTGTAATAGAAGACAGCATAGTTTTGCAAGGAAGTGTTTTAGAAGAAGGAAGTGTGATCAAAAAAAGTATATTAGACAAAAATACAAGAATTAGAACTGGAAAGAAATTAGAAGGAATAGGGAACGAGATCAATGTTATAGAAAAGGGAGCTGTTATTTGAATAGGAGGGTGTTAATATGCGAGTTATTGGAATGATATTGGCTGGAGGTCAAGGTACGAGACTTGGAGTATTAACTAATAATATTGCTAAACCAGCAGTGCCCTTTGGCGGAAAATACCGTATGATAGATTTTACATTAAGCAATTGTGTGAATTCCAATATAAGTACTGTAGGTGTTGTTACCCAATATATGCCCCATAGATTGGTTGAACATTTAGGAATAGGTAAACCATGGGATTTAGATATAAAAGGCGGAGGTCTGCACGTATTGCCACCTTATCTTAGTAGATCCGGAACATCTTGGTATCTAGGTACCGCAGATGCAGTATATCAAAATATAGAATTTATAGATAATTATAACCCTGATTTTTTATTACTATTATCTGGTGATCACATATATAAAATGGATTATAACGATATTATTGATTATCATATTGAAAAGAATGCTGACTGCACGATAGCATGTCTTGAAGTTCCTGTAAATGAAGCTCATAGGTTTGGAATAATGGTAACAGATCCTTTCAACAAAATAAGTGAATTTCAGGAAAAACCTAAGGTGCCAAAAGGTACTCTTGCATCTTTGGGAATTTACGTGTTCAAATGGGACTTTCTAAAAAAAGCTTTATTAAATGATGCCAAAGACACTACTTCGGAACATGATTTTGGAAAAAATATTATTCCAAATGGTCTAGAAAAAAACGCTAAATTTTATGCATATAATTTTGAAGGTTATTGGAGAGATGTTGGTACATTAGAATCTTATTTGGAATGTAATTTAGAAATTTTATCACCGTTTCCTCCGCTGAATCTTCATGATGAACAGTGGAGAATCTATACTCAATCAGAAGAACTCCCCCCAGCTTTTATATCAAAAGACGCAGAAGTTGTTAAAAGCTTTGTTAGCGAAGGTTCAGAAATATATGGGTCGGTTGAAAACTCAGTAATTTTTCAAGGATCTCATGTTTCTGAAGGATCTATAATCAAAGATTCTGTCATCATGAATAACGTCTTTATAGGCAAAAATGTATATATCGAAAAAAGTGTAATAGCAGAAAACACTGTTATAGGAAATAATGTTAAGATAGGTGTTGGTAATTTTTCTGAATCAAAGATAGATAAAAAAGTATATACTTCAGACATAACTGTTATAGGTTTTAACGTAATAATAAAAGACAACATGATTATTGGAAAAAACTGTGCAATCGATAATGAAGTTGATCTTACTAAATCAAATATAAATGAAATAAAAAGTGGAGAAGGAATAATTAAATAAGAATTCTAAATATTTTAAAAAAGGTGAAGAAAATTGGATTTTTACGCGTTAAAATTCATTGCAAATTCAAATTTAACAGGCGAAATTTATGTGGGCTATATGTTTGGCAAAAAGGGTCAATCTCCCTATTTTAACGTATTATTATTAACAAGAACTCAGCAAAAAGAATTCGAGATTCCTGATATTTCAAAAGATTACCTTGATTTCAAATCTGATGTTGATATGCAATATTATAAGCTAGCTAGCAAATATAAAAATGATAACCTACTAATCCAGTTCAAAACATACATGTATACTACATTAAAAAAAATGAACAACAATGTTATAGGAACCAAACTGTTTCTAGCTATAGAAGAAAACGATATATATGTTTTAAAATCTATTTTAAGTGATATATTAAGTGAATGGGCAGGAGAAACAAAAAGCCGAGTAATAGCTCAAAAATTTGATTACAAAGATCTTACATGGCTAGATGCTGTTAAAGAAAAAGGTGAAGGTGGCTTAGAAGAATATTTATATAGAGAAGATGTAAAAAATTCTGTTGAAACATATCCTGTCATAGATCCAATTGAGGGTTATCCAGTATCTAAACTTGATATAGGCGAACAAATAATAGTTCTACCAATACACAAGGTTAATGATGATGAAAAAAAACCAGGACAAATAGTTGAAGGAAAAATTATTTCTAAAGAATTAATTCCTTCAACAGATTACTTATTCCTAAAAATTGATTTAGGTAGCGGTAATATTGGAAAGGCTATAGTCTCTAGGGAATTAAAAGTATCAATAGATCAAAATAAGCTTCAGTCTTTGAGAAATTCAGAAGAGTCAGAAATCAAAGAGGAACAAAAAGTTATCGGTGACTTGTACTCTCAAATGAAAAAAAATGGAACAATGCCCTCATCTAAACGAATGAGTTATCTAGATATAATTTTAATTAGCGGATTCTCTATGTTGGGGATACTTTTGATAATATTGATAGCAATTTTATTAGGAGAGTTTTAATTTGAAAGTTCTATTGACCTTTGTAATTATGATACCAACTATCCTTTTTTCGATCCTCTCATATCATTATGTTGTAGAAATAGTAAAATATAGAAACTTAAAAAATAAAGAAGTATACGAAGCAATAGAGTTAATCAATCAAGTTGAAGAAATCTTATCTTTACCAACACAGGATTTTTTGAATAATTACAAAATTAAAAGTAGCATACCAACAATTAGTAATGAGGCAACAGTACACATCTTTGAATATCAAGGATATGACTTTGTTTATATTGAAGAATGAATAAAGTTTGCGAAGAAGTTTAACTACGGAGGTAATAAAAAAGTTGAGAATTTCTTATTCAACCGCTGTTGAAATGGGCTTCAAAAAAGGAAAGATAAAATTCCCGAATTATACGGCATATTTAATGGTTGGGGAAAAATGTTTATTTAACTGTTTTTACTGTGCCCAAGCAAGAGAATCTCAAAGTGAAAAAGATCTTTTATCAAGGGTAAAATGGCCAAAAATATCTTTAGAAGAATTTAAAAATAAATTTGATCCAAATAAATTCAAACGTGTTTGTATTCAAGTTGTATCTTCTCTTGATTATTGGAAAGAACTAGGTTGTGTTCTGGATTTTTTGAAAGATCAAAACATTGATGTTTCTGTATCTATTAGACCTAAAAATTCAGAAGAAGTTAGAACATTATTTAAAAAATACAACGTAGATAGAGTCGGCATAGCATTAGATGTTGCTAATAAAAATTTATTTTCAAAAATAAGAGGAAATAGATTTGAATTCTATGAAAATACGATCAAAACTCTTTCTAAAGAATTTCCTGGAAGAATAACAACTCACTTAATAGTGGGTTTAGGAGAAAATGACCAAGACATAATAGAAGTTTTGTTAAATATGAAAAAAATGGGAGTTTTGGTAAGTTTATTTGCCTTCACTCCAATAAAAGGTGCAAAATATGAAAATAATCCTTCACCATCTTTATCAAGGTACAGAAAAATACAAATTGCAAGAGAAATTATCTTTCAAAATGACATTGAAATATCTAGCTTTGATTTCGACTCACAAGGTAATCTAGTAAAAACACCTGATATAGAAATAGATTTAGAAGAAGCAGAAAAAACTTCTGGTTGTCCTTGGTGTACAAGACCTTTTTACAATGAAAAACCAAGCCAACCACTATATAACGTCCCTAACCCTAGAAAACAATCAACTTAATACTCTTTCTCTTTCTTTAACGATAAGTTCAACCTCATCAGTAATTATCCCATCGTAAAAGCCTTTAAATCTATATAAATCAGTTGGATCGTTAACTGTCCATAAAAAGATTCTTACTCCTTTGCTCTTCCATTTTTTAAGAAAATTTTTAGAGAAATTCATATTATCTTTTAAAGCGTCTATCCAAAGATTCAACGAATAAAAGCTAAGCTCTTTATGAAGTTGATCAAGATTATTTAATGTCTCGTATTCCAACAAAAAACCAATTTTAACATATTTATCTACCTCTCTAATCTTTTTCAATGCATCTACATTGAAAGAGGAAAACAAAGTTCTATCTAATGCATCCATTTTATTAATTATTTCATATGAAGACACAGCTGCTTCCGCTTCTTTTATTTCTAAATTAAGATATGCATCCCTATCCAAGGCTTTTATGCTTTCTTCCAATGTAGGAACTGTTTGACCATTTGGAAAGGTTATTCTTCCTAATTCTTTTAAAGTTAAATCTCTCAATTTCATATTATTTATTGAATCATCGTGAAGAACTACAACGTGTCCATCTTTTGTCAATCTAGAATCAAATTCAATACCATCTGCCCCGTATTCTCTCGCCTTTTGAAACGCCTCAATAGTGTTTTCTACGAACTTTGCTCTGTAACCTCTATGGCCCAATATCAGAAAGTTTTCCATATAATTTCTCCTTTAATTAAATTATCCTAGTTATAAATATTATATCATTCTATATAATTTTTATCTTAAACATTATCAACTAAGAAAACTTAAGAAATTTTTGCATAAATCTATTTAATCCTTTTT
This sequence comes from Petrotoga sp. 9PW.55.5.1, assembly GCF_003265365.1. Classification (NCBI taxonomy): domain Bacteria; kingdom Thermotogati; phylum Thermotogota; class Thermotogae; order Petrotogales; family Petrotogaceae; genus Petrotoga; species Petrotoga sp. 9PW.55.5.1. Next base: position 12,443 of record NZ_AUPM01000032.1, read on the forward strand.
AATCTACGCTATTCCTTCTTAATCAGATTTGCTATATCTTTATTTTTTTTGATAAACTATATTTAGAAATATTCGAAAACGTTTGCAGAGAATATGTAACACTATTTATTTTTTAGATTTCTTTGCAAACGTTTGCAGATAAAACTTAACAAGTTGATAAGGTGATTTAATATGCAAAAGAAAGTTACTATCAAAGATATAGCAAAAGAAGCTGGTGTATCTATATCTACAGTTTCCAGAGTAGTAAATGGTTCACTACCTGTGAAAAAAGAAACCAAAGAAAAAGTATTGAAAGCCATTCAAAAATTAAATTACTCACCTGATTCACTCGCTCGAAGTTTAAGGGTAGGATATACAAAAACTATCGGAATAATTATTCCAAATATCGCTAATCCATTCTTTGCAACAATTGTAAGGGGTGCCGAAGATTATTTAAGATCCAAAGGATTTTCTATCATAATTTGTAATTCCGATAATGATGTAAAGGAAGAAGAAAAACTATTCAAAACTCTAACAGAAAAGAAGGTTGACGGGGTTTTGTATTCCGGAATAGGGGACCATGTTGAAAATCTAGCTACAAAAAATATAAAAACAGTTTTTATTGACAGGGTCATAAAAGAAAATAACTTCTCTTATGTATGTTCAAATAACTATCAAGGCATGCAAAATTTACTTGAATATTTATACAAAACAAACCATAGAAAATATGTTTTTATCAGCGGTAAAAAAGAAGTTTTCAGCGCAACAGAAAGATTGAGAGCCTTTTTAGATTTTGTTGAAAAATACAAATTAAATTACAAAATATACGAGGCAGAGTATACTTATGAATCAGGACTTTCTGTTGCAAAAAAAATAAAAACTCTACCTGACGTTATAGTTTGTTCAAACGATTTAATAGCATATGGAGTTATTGAATACCTAAAATCAAAAAATATCAATGTTCCAAAAGATGTCAGCGTCACAGGCTATGACGATATAACTTTTAGTAAAATGTTTTCTCCAGCACTAACAACGGTAAGTCAGCCTATTTGCGAAATGGGGAAAACCGCAGCAAAATTAATATTTGAAATTCTTATCAACAAAGATGATTATATCCCCGTTAAATTATTCGAAAACCAACTAATCGTTAGGCAGAGTACAAGAAGGAGGAAATTATAAAAGTGAAAAAAGAGGGTGTGTTTAATTCTAAATTATCATATTATATTGCTTCAATGGGACATAAAGATATGTTAACCATAGTGGATATGGGTTATCCTATTCCAAAAAAAGCTGATTATGTTGATCTCGTACTTGACAAAGGCAAACCTTCTTTTATAGAAATGCTGAAAATAATATTAAAAGAATTAGAGATTGAAAAAATAATAATTGCTAAGGAAATGAAAGAAAACAACTCTTCAAATTACAAAAAGACTACAGAACTTTTTTCAAATATCGAAAAAGAACAAATAACTCATGAAGCTTTTAAAGAATTAGCAAAAGAATCTAAGTTTTTTGTAAGAACAGGTGAATGCACGCCCTATTCAAATATTATTCTGGTTTCGGGGGTGATTTTCTGATGTTGCTAGAAATGAAAGAGATTACAAAGTCTTTTCCTGGAGTTTTGGCATTGAATAAAGTGAATTTTTTCTTAGAAAAAAAAGAAATACACGCCCTATTGGGAGAAAATGGTGCAGGTAAAAGTACGTTAATAAAAATCCTAGGAGGAATTCATCAGGTTGATAGTGGGGAAATTATATTAAATGGAGAAAAAGTAATATTGAATAATCCTGGGGAAACAAAAAAGAAAGGTATTTCTATAATCCATCAAGAGTTAATGCTAGCAGAAAATTTATCTATCGCTGAAAATATTTTTCTAGGAAAAGAAAAAGGTAATTCCTTCAATATTAATTTCAAAGAAATGGTCAAAGAATCTAAAATTTATCTTCAAAAGCTGGGATTTGAAATTGATCCGAGAATAAAAGTTTCTGAATTGAATATTTCAGAAAAACAATTAATAGAAATTGCTAAAGCTCTTGCTTCAGACGCACAAATAATAGTGATGGATGAACCAACAGCTACTATTTCTGAACATGAAACAGAAATATTATTTAAAGTTATGAGAGAACTCAAAGAAAAAGGAATTTCTATTATTTTCATAACTCATAAACTAGAAGAAGTATATCAAATTGCGGATAGAGTCACTGTATTAAGAGATGGAAAATTAGTAGGAAGCGGGAATTTAGAAGAGTTTACGCAAGATGATTTGATAAAAATGATGGTAGGAAGAGAAATAAAAGACATGTTCCCAAAATTTAACAAAGTGAAAGAGGATATTATTTTTAAAGTCGAAGAATTTGAAATCCCGGGAAAAGTTTCTTCAGTTTCATTTGAGGTAAAAAAAGGCGAAATTTTTGGAATAACAGGTTTAGTTGGCTGTGGAAAATCTGAATTAGCCTTGGGACTTTTCGGTGTTTATAATTCTACTTTCAAAAGTTTCATTATAGATAACGAAAAAGTTTCAGAACTAAATTCTCCTTCCCAAGCTTTAAAAAACGGTATAATCTTAGTACCTGAAGATAGGAAAACTCAAGGCTTAGTTCAACTACTAAATGTGGTGGAAAATATAACACTTGCCAATTCTGGAAAGTTCGCTCCTTTTATTAATATTAATTGGAAAGCAGCAGCAGAAGAAACTCAAAAACAAATTAAAAATTATAATATAAAAACTACTTCAGAAAGACAAAGCGTAGAAACCCTTTCAGGAGGAAATCAACAAAAGGTTGTTTTAGCAAAATTCCTATTGAGACAGCCAAAAGTAGCCATTTTGGTAGAACCTACTAGAGGCATTGATGTGGGGGCAAAAATAGAAGTTTATAAATTAATAAACAATCTTGCAAATGAAGGAATTGGAATAATATTAATCACTTCAGAAATTCCAGAAGTTGTAGGATTATGTGATGAAGTGATGGTTATGCACAGGGGAAGAATGACAGATTTATTAAATAGAGAAGAAATAAACCCAGAAAACATATTAAAAGCAGCTATGGGGCTGGTTCAAAATGCTTAATAAAACTCTAAAATTCATGAGAAAAAATCCTGCACTAGTTGGTTTCATTGCTTTATTCATAATTTTATCCATTTTTACTGACTCTTTTTTTAACGTATATAACATAGTAAATGTAATTCGCCAAGTTTCAATAATGGCGATTATAGGATTTGGAATGACTCTCGTTATTATCTCCGGTGGAATCGATTTATCTGTAGGATCCACTTTCGCTTTAAGTGCGGTATTAATGGCTTCTTTAGTAAAAGAAGGAAATATATTAATAGGAATATTTGTAGGAATATTAGTAGGAGCAGCAATGGGAGCTTTTAATGGTGTTGTTATATCAAAAGGAAAGATACAACCCTTCATCGTAACGTTAGCTACTATGGCAATTGGAAGAAGTTTGACCTTAGCTTACACAGAAGGTATACCAATATCACTTTTTCCCGATCAATTTAGATTTTTAGGCCGAGGAGATATACTTGGAATACCGGTACCAATTTTGATTATGTTTGGAATATTTTTTCTTTCCTTATATATATTGAAAAAAACAAAATTAGGATTATATATCTATGCAATAGGAGGCAATGAAGAGGCAACAAAATTAAGTGGAGTAAATGTGGATAGGTATAAGATTGTTATTTATATGTTGAGTGGAATTTTTAGTGCTGTAAGTGCAATAATTTTAACAGCTAGATTAAACAGTGCACAAGCAACTTTTGGACAGGGTTACGAATTAGATGCTATCGCAACAGTTGTACTAGGAGGAGCAAGCTTATCTGGTGGAAAGGGCGGAGTTTTAGGAACAATTTTTGGGGCTCTTTTACTCGGAACAATAAACAATGGAATGAATTTAATGAATATTTCTCCTTTTTATCAAGATTTAGTAAAAGGAGCGATAATACTTCTAGCAGTTCTCTTAGAAAAAGGGGATTAAACTGGATTTTTTTAACTTCGATTATCATAACCCCAAAAACTTAAAGGAGGTATAGCAAAATGAAAAAAGTATTACTGGTAAGTTTTTTGGTAGTTTTAATCTCAGTATTCGGTTTTTCAGTAAAAATAGGGCTTTCAGTTTCAACGTTAAACAACCCGTTTTTTGTTGACTTAGTAAATGGAGCTAGAGACAAAGCAGAAGAATTAGACGTAGAATTCTTGGTGGTTGATGCAAGAGACGATCCAGCGAAACAATTAAATGATGTAGAAGATCTAATAAGACAAAGGGTAGATGTAATTTTAATTAATCCTACAGACAGTGATGCAATAGTCTCAGCAGTTGAAGAGGCAAATGATGCTAAGATCCCAGTAATAACAGTTGATAGAAGTGCCAACGGTGGTGATGTATTACTACACATAGCTTCTGATAATGTATCTGGAGGAAGAATGGCAGGAGCTTTCATAGCGGAAAAATTAGGTGGTCAAGGAAAAGTTATCGAACTAGTAGGAGTTCCAGGAACTTCATCCGCTAGAGAAAGAGGTCAGGGTTTCAACCAAGAAATTTCTAAATATTCTGGAATCTCAGTTGTTGCAAGGCAAACTGCCAATTATAACAGAGCTGAAGGTTTGACAGTTATGGAAAATTTACTACAAGCCTATCCCGATGTTGATGCTGTTTTCGCTCACAATGATGAAATGGCTTTAGGTGCTTTGGAAGCAATTAAAGCTGCTGGTAAATTAAAAGATATTATTATAGTAGGCTTTGATGCAACTCCTGATGCAGTAGCTTCTGTAGAAAATGGAGAACTAAGTGCGACAATTGCCCAGCAACCATATGAAATGGGTTCTATGGCAGTAGAAAAAGCATATGAATACATTAACACAAATACTATTTATTTCCCAGTTCCTTTAAGCCTTGTAACAAAATAAAAAAAGGGGGATACATCCCCCTTTTTTATTAAGAGATTATTAAGGAGTGATAGAAAAGTGATTGCAGTAATTGGTAGTAGCAATATGGACATAGTCTTTAATGTAGATCATTTCACTTTACCTGGCGAAACACAAAAAGCCCTCTCACTAGACTTTTACTATGGAGGAAAGGGAGCGAACCAAGCAGTAGCAGTTGCTAAACTCTCTGAAGAGCCTGTTTGCTTTTGTAGCTGTTTAGGAAATGATGATTATGGTAAGGAAATCTCTAAAAACTTTCAAAATTACAAAATAGAGGGATACATTGTTGAAAAAAATGAAAAGACAGGTAGAGCCTATATTGAAGTTGACAAAAGTGGTGAAAATAGAATAATTCTTTTTCCTGGTGCCAATGAAAAAGTAGACAAATTAAGAGTAGACAAATTTCTAAATCAGTATGGCAAAAATATAGAAATATGCTTGCTTCAAAATGAAATCCCTATGGAAAGTGTTGAATACGCTGTTTCTAGATTGAAAAAAGAAAATATAACCATTGTTTACGATCCAGCTCCTGTAGGGGGCACTGAAATAGAAATTATTGATGGTATAGATTTTCTAACTCCTAATGAAAAAGAGTTCAAATTTTTATGTGAAAAAACAAAAATTCCTTTTGATGAAAATGATCCGAAACAATCGATGTCTACTTTTAAAGATTTAAGCAAAGTAAAAAACTTAATTTTAAAAATGGGGGATAAAGGAGTTTATTATTTAGATGAACAAAATAATTTTGGAAATATTAGAAAACTAAAAGTAAATGCCATAGATACTACAGGAGCAGGAGACGTTTTTAATGGAGCTTTTGCTGTAGCTTTTGGCAAATCAAAAGATCTATTAAAAAGTCTTAACTTTGCCAATGTAGCTGCAGCTCTATCAGTAACAAAAAAGGGAGCTCAATCATCCATACCAAAAAAAGAACAAGTCCTAAGCCATTTTCAAATCACCTCTTGAGAGGGGTATGGATTTAAATTCCCCTTTTTGAAGGGGAATTAGACCCACTGTCTTTCATGAATTATTACTGTATAACTTTTGCAAGATACCGTTCTTTTTTAGCGGTATATAGAGCTTATACATGAATAATAAAGCGATTAAATAAAAAATCGAACTTATTAAAAATAAATAGGTGTAACCATTTGGAAGCACACTAACAACTCCAAAAACTGTAGCTGCTAAGGATCTTATCAAGAAATTAGCAGAGTTTCTGAGACTGTTTATAGAGGTGACTCTATTTTGAGGCATGGAACTCAATACAGAAGTAGTTTCTACTGGATTAGTCATATTTGTAAAAGAAAACCTTAAAGCATAAAAAACAACAAATACGAAAGGATTTCGAATGAAACCAAGACCTATTATCAAGGGAACAACTAAACCGTTTAAAAAGAATGTATATTTAAAGGGTCCAAATTTTTTAGATAATTTAGGAGATAAAGCAGAACCCATGGCAGCTCCAAACTGAGCAATAGATAATGATATACCTATTAAAGCTGGAGACATGTCAAATAGATCCTTGTATATCACATTTCCAAAATTGACAAACAACCCTGCACCAAAGGCTATTGTCATTGTTCTTAATAGATAAAACTTTATTATATATTTCTCTTCTTTATTATACTGAGAAAAATCAAAAACTTTGTTAAAAGTTAATCCTTTATCACCTAAGCTTTCTGGAACTTTCCTTAAAAAGATTGGCGAAACTGCATAGCAGATTCCTGTAATATAAAGAGTAGTTCTTAAACCAATATATTCTCCCATGAATCCACCAATAAAATTACCTAAAATACCACTAGCCATAAAAATTGCGAAGTTATATCCAAAAGCTGCACCTCGGATCGAATGATCAGTAACATCTATCAAATAAGAATTAAGAAGTAACTGTCTAGACGCCATAAATCCACCGTTTATAAATCCAAGGACCAATAAAATATATTCGTAAGGGAAGGAGCTTCTTATTAAAAGTAAAAATCCAAAACCTAGGGAAGAAATTAAAATCATCCTTTTCTTCCCTATTTTATCCCCAAGAACTCCTATAATAATACCTATTATTGCTGCCCCTAACATTTCAAATGATGTCATGCGCCCTATAAACTGATTAGTATAACCAATATCTCTTAAAAATAAATTAAACACGACTTTGTATATAGCCCAAAACGTACTACTAATAGAGGAAAAAATTAGCAAATTAACTACTTTTCCCGGCAGCTTTACCACCTCAATATAGTTAGCTTATCTAACTATATCATACCACCGTTATTTATATTATTTTAAATAATTTCATTAACTTTATTTTAAAAGCAAGCGATATTACTATCTGCTCTCGGTTCAGTACCTCCTACGAGTACTCCATTACCTGTTTTGTATATAAATTGACCCCTTCCAAATATAGAAGGATTAAGAGAAACTTTTATCTGATGACCTTTATCTTCTAAAGATTGAAGTATATGAGTAGAAAATTCTTTTTCCACTAATATCTCTTTTCCTCCTGTCCATTGCCAACGAGGTGCATCCAAAGCTGCTTGGGGATTAAAATTAAAATCTATAAAATTTGTTAGAAACTGCAAATGGCCTTGTGGTTGCATATATCCTCCCATAACTCCAAAAGGGCCAATAGCTTTTCCATTTTTCGTTATAAAGCCGGGTATGATAGTATGATAAGGCCTTTTTAAAGGCTTTAGACAGTTGTGATCTTTTTCATCCAAAGAAAAACTTACTCCTCGATTTTGTAAACTTATCCCCGTTTCTGGAACAACTATCCCCGAACCAAAACCCATGTAGTTACTTTGAATATACGAAACCATGTTCCCATATTTATCAGCGGTACAAAAATAAACGGTACCTCCTGAAAAAGGATCTCCCGGTTCAGGCATAATAGCTTCATCAGAAATTAATTTTCTTCTTTCTTTTGCATAATTTTCTGATAACAGCTCATCAACTGAAACTTTCATATCTTTTATATCAGTTATATACTTTAACCCGTCACTAAAAGCTAATTTCAGAGATTCTATCTGTCTATGATAATTTTCTACATCTTCTTTACATTTTAATTCAAACCCTTTTAAAATGTTAAGAGCTATCAGTACTATCATTCCTTGCCCGTTGGGGGGTAACTCCCAAACATCGTAACCCCTGTAATTAACCTTGAGTGGTTTCACCCACAATGGTTCATAATTTTCCAAATCTTCTTGCGATATGTATCCTCCCGTATCTTTTGAAAACTTCACAATTTTATCCGCTAGCTCTCCTGAATAAAAACTTTCTGATTTTGATCTTGCTATCGATTCTAAGGTTTTAGCATGAAGTTGCGATTTCCATATATCGCCTATATTTGGTGAAGTTCCATCAGGAGCAAATACCTCAAACCAGTTTTTAAAAACTTCTCCTTTTAATACCTTTTTATAACTTTTATGCGCCCTCTGCCAAGCATTAGCTGTAACAGGAGAGACAGGAAAACCTTCATACGCATATTTGATAGCAGGTAATAAAAGATCTTCAAACGTTAATTCACCAAATTTTTCTGATAAAGCTATCCATGCAGCTGGAGCGCCAGGAACGGTAACAGACTCCCAACCAAACGATGGTATCTTTTGAAATCCATTTGATTTTAATTTTTTTATGGTTAAATCTTTTGGGGCATATCCGCTAGAATTTAGACCATAAATTTCACCATCTTTGTAAACAATAGCGAAAGCATCACCGCCTATTCCATTTGAAGTGGGTTCTAAAACCGTTAAACTTGCTGCCACTGCGACTGCTGCATCTACTGCGTTACCACCTTTTTTTAAAATTTCTACTCCTATTTCAGAAGCCAAAGGGTTTGAAGTGGCAACCATACCGTTTCTAGCATAAATAGGAATTCTTTTTGACGCATAAGGAAATTTTAGTGGATCAAACATTTTTTATCCCCTTTCTTTTAATGTTATTTTAAGGTACATCAGTTATTATAGCATTGAAATTGAATTTAATTAGGTAATATTTTTTGTTGGTTAAAATTTTTTTCAAGGGTAATTTCAGGAGGTGACATTATGATGAAAAATAAGATTTCAACGATTTTTTTGATATTTCTTTTGTTTATATTCACAGCTTTTTCAAATAATACAGAATATCAGAACTTATCAACTATTAATTTTGTGTCTTCTACCTACAATGAAAATCTTTATTTTATTGACTTAATTATTGAAATGGAAATGGAAGAAGATAATCCATCTAGATTGCTTTTAGGAGTCTATGATTTGGCTTCAACTGATAACTATACAGTAAAATCAAAAGAAATAAACGATATAAACTACAATCTGGATTATAGCTCAGCTTTTAAATCAAGTAAAAATAAAATTTATAACCTTTCTAAAAGTTTTGATAATAATTCATCTAAGGTTGATCCAAACGTTAAAAATAGAAATTATAAAAATGATTTTTCCTATAATAACAAAATCAACAATAAGATAAAATGGAAAAGCAAATCTTTAGATTTAATTACCTATGATTTTTTTAACACAGATAATTTACATATAATAGAAATTCAAAAAAATGTATTCATATTTTCTTGATTTAACAGAATAAAGCTGGTATAATATTAAACAGGTTTAATATTACTAAAAATCATAAATTTGAAAGAGGAGGGAAAAACATGAAAAAGGTTTTAGCAACATTGTTAGTAGGTATGTTGGCAGTGTTCAGCTTTGCCGCATTTGAAGTTACAGTAGGATATGCCAATACTTCTTTATCTGCAAGTGACACTACAGCAGCATCTGATGTTACACTACATGGCTTGAGTGTTGGAGCAAACTATCTCTACGATGGTTTGGGAATTGAAGGTGGTTCTTTGTTAGTAGGAGGTACGTTTGATTATTACTTCCCAACAGATTTCGTTAATAATGACACCGTTACTGCTACAGATGTTTCTAATATGCTTATTGGAATTAACGCAGGTTATAGACACAGTTTCGACGCCTTCTTCGTTCAAGGGTTATTTAACTATTCCTTTGGATTAGGAGACGGAAAGGTTTTTAACAGTGTTTTAAGTTTTGGTGGAGGAGTAGGAGCAACCTTTGCAGTTCAAAATCTAGATATGAACGTTGGAGCAGACGTGTTGTTTGAAATGCCCACTTTATCAGATGATTACAAAGAAATTTACTCTGATGAATTAAAATTAAGACCTGCATTTAAAGTTCACGCTGGTGTTCAATTCTAAAAAACAACCTAATAAACCTCCCAAAATTGGGAGGTTTTATTTTAGTTTTTTCTTCATTTCTATAGCAACAACTTGATAACCTAATTTTTGAAGTAAAGTTTGTAAAAATTTTAAATATTTAGGTAAGGTTATAACCTTTTGTTTTTGGAATCCTTTCATTAAACTAATATATTTTTCTTGGAAGCCTAAACTTTTATACAAATTATATGCAACTTTGTTATTACCAAACACATTGAGACCTAGAGTTTTTATATTTTCTTGCTTCAATTTGTCTTCTAATTCTATTATCGCATTTTTCGCATAACCCTTGTTTTGGTACTTTGAAAATATTCTTATGTCATAAATAAAGGCATTCTTACGTTTATAATCAACAAAAACCCACATTCTTCCAGCAAAATTATCATTAACCGTTATATTGTATCCCTGATTTTTTTTATTACTTGATTCTTCTTTAAGTATCTCTTCTATTTGGTTTTCAGATCTTTCAAGTGCATCATGGAAGGGAATTAATAAATTTTCAGCCAAAACTTTTGCATATTCTTCATATAAATTATTTTTGTATAGTTCAAACTCTTCTTTTAACATCGTTTTAAGTTCCGTTTTAAAAAACACCTCCGAGCGTTGAAAAATTATATTCTTAATAGATCAAAAGCTTTGGAAGTTATATAACTATATTTTTCAAAAAGAGACAGATCCACACTTTTTCTGTTGGAGATACCGTGATTATCCGTTGCTAAAAAATCTACTAGATGATTATCTAAATAATATTTTCCTTCTTCCGTTTTTATCCCTTCAAAGTTAACCTGGAAAAAAACCCCCATTTCTTTTAGACGTTGAATAATATCTCGATTCTCATACAACCATTTATACCTTTCTACGTGTACCAGAATAACATCATAACCATCCAATTGTAGATTGAAAATACTATCTAGCGCATAAGTTGGGAAAGGTTGTGTTGGAAATTCAACAAGAACAAAAGAATTAAAAGGTATAAATCCTTTATATTTCGGTGTTAAGTACAATTCGCTAGCAAGGTATGTCTTTACATTAACACTATTTTCTATAGTCTCTTTTACTTCATTATATGTTTTCTTTATTTTATCTATACTTGTGTTCACAGATGGATTATTAATATGAGGAGTAAATATTACATGATCTATGTTATTTTCCTCATATCTTTTCAACTCATTAATTGTTTCTTCTAAACTTTCCACACCATCATCAACATCTGGCAAAAGGTGACAATGAATGTCGATATACATGTCTATCCCCCTTATTTTATTCTACGGGTTCTTGCTTTTCTTTTCCTTCTTTTTACTCTCATCACTATTTTCTGAATAATAATAGTAGTAGTAGTAGTAATAATAATTTGAAGATTTTTCATCTACATCATTTATAACAGTACCAATAATATTTGTCCCAGAAGTTAAAATATTTTCATAGGCTGATTTCAAAGTAGGACGCATTGTTTGGCCATACCTAGTTACAAGCACCAACCCATCGGTATATCTTGAGGCAATAACCGCATCAGGAGCAACCATTATTGGGGGTAAATCAATTACTATTTTTTCATAATATTCTTTTAATCTGTCTAACAAATCTTTAAATTCGTTAGATGTTAAGATTGTTGTTGGATTTGGAGGTAACACCCCAACTGGTAAAACACTAAAATTCTCAAGTTCTTCAATTGGTTTCTGTATAACTTGCTCAATAGGCATATGGCGCAATAAATGGTTAACTAAACCGTCTTTTGTTTTTATACCCAAGATTTTTTCGACTCTTGGCCTTCTCATATCCGCATCCATTAATAATGTCTTTTTACCGCTTTGAGCATATGATATAGCAACATTAGTTGCAGTAATCGTTTTCCCCTCAGCAGGCCCAGAACTAGAAAAACTAATTACGTTTGGTTCTTTTGTGTCAGAAAAGTTTATGTTGGTAGCGAGCATTTTGTAAGCTTCAGAAATAGGTGAAACCGGATCACGTAATACTATCAACTCATTCATCAAGCCCTTTTCTATTCGAAAATGTGGTATTCTTCCAAGAATGGGTTTATCCTTAACAACTGATTTTAACTCTTTTTCATCCTTAATCTTTTTATCCATATATTCTACTAAAAATATTACAAGAATCCCTAGAAATATACCTAAAACCCCACCTATCGCTGCAGTTAGCGTTTTATTAGGCTTAACAGGGTTTGGTGAAACAAAGGCAGAATCTATTATATTTGCAGTTCCAATTACACCTGCTTCAGCTATTTTAGCTTCTTCGAGTTTTTCAAGAAGAAGAACATAAAGATTTTCTTTGACCTTTACTTCTCTTTCAAAATCCATAAGCCTTTGCTCTAAAGCTGGTAGCTGATTTAATTGATTTTGATAATTATTTCTTATAGTGGTTATTGATTGTATAGTGCCTTGAAGTACCTGGCGTTTAGCCTCTTCTTGAATTAGTTGAGAATATAGACTTGTATACTGAGGATTAGAAGTTTTCACTTGTGAAGTTACAATTGTTGTGATTTCATTTCTTAACATTTCTTGAGCTTGATTTAATTCTTCTTTGAGTCTTAAAACATCTGGATCATTAGATGATCTTGTCCCTTCAAGTCCAGCTAGTTGAACCTGAATATTGACCATCTGATTCCTTAAATTACTTACTACTGGATTTATAGATATAGTTTCAGAAGAAATTATCTCTTGATCCATATTTTCTAGCATACTGTTTAATGTTTGAATTCTAACATTAGCTTCTTGTAGCTGTACTTGATAGGTGTTTATTTGTTGGTCATAAGATACCAAAAATTGCAAGATTGCCTTCGCTTCTTCATCCAACAAGAAAATACTGTTTTCTTCCTTAAATTTTCTGAGATTATCTTGTGCTACATTTAAGTCTTTTTCTGCTATGGGAATTTGCTCTTCTATAAATCTTCTTCTTGCTGTATACTCGTTTTGCGATAAACTCTTTAGAAGATCGTTGTATACTAAAGCCAGGTTATTAGCAATTTCACTAGCCAATTGCTGATCTTCGCTTTGAACGGATATCTTAACAACATTGGTATCGCTAACAGGAGATACAGTAATCATTTCACTAAGAGTGCGTATTACACTATTTTTTGTAACTTCTTCAGGATTTTCAGATTTAGCTTTAAAATATTCCATAAGATTTAAATTTTCAATAACTTGTTCCAAATTTCTTCTACTTTTAATCAATTCAATTTCAGTTGATATCTTAGATGAACTACCTCCCATTTGAACTCCAAAAATATCAGCGACAGAACTTTGCTGTACAGGATCAATTTTTAGCGTACTTGTAGCTTCATATATTGGAGTAGCGTTTAACAAATATAATAAAGTAATTGTAACCGTTACTACTACTGTAAGGAAAAACCACCAAAACCTCTTTTTAAAAATATTTAAAATATCCTCAAATGTCAATTCGTTTTCCATATTTTAACCTCCGTAAAAATATAAAAAATATTATTTCTTTATATAAACTATGATTGGATCTTCCTGTCTTTTTAAAATTTCTTCTATGTCTTCTAACCTTGACACTTTTTCTTCAACAAAAATTAATATTTTTTCTAATTCATCTCTGTACAATATATAATCGCTACTATTATAATCTTCAAAAACAATAAAAGCTTCTTCCATATTTTTAAACCTTTCAAATCGTTTCAATTTTTCTTGAAAGTCTTCGTCTTCTTTAGAAACAAAGAGTTCCATACTTGATGATTTTAAGGAACTTAAAAATAAATGAATCTTCTTTGAAATGTTTCCTGCTAACTTAGAATCACCTAAAAACAATAGTCCAAATTTTTTGTATTTTTTTTGATAGATATAATTGAAAATCTTCTCTGTGTCATTAGAACTCCTCAAAACAACATCAGGCAATCCAAATAAACTTTGAAATTCATAGTAATCTTTGATACTTTTATCATTTACTTCTCTTATAAAGACTCCAAATATTCCAAAGACTATTCCTATTACTAATCCACCAAGCAAAATTAATATAGTATTTGGAGAAACCGGACTTTCCGGAATATAAGATGAGGTAATTACTGTGAACTTGTCATCGTATAGAGAGGCTTTCATTCTTTCCTGCTCTAATGCAGCTAACAGAGTTGTATAACGGGTCTCAAGGATGGCTTGTTCTTTTCTTAAAAGAAAATATTGATACATTATAGGTGAACGCTTAGCTATTTCTTCATCTATTACTTGAAGCATATTTTCATGTACTTGTTTTGTAACATCGAATAGCTCAAGTTGAGTTACAATGTTAGTATATTCATTGAAAGTTACCATATCGATTGAGGCTAAAAAATTTAAATTATTTGAGAAAATTGCTTCAAGGTTGTTTTGCAATTCTTTTTCTAGAACAGATATTTCTGCTTCCAATCCTCCTATCCTTGGGGAACTTGGAGAATTTATCTTGAGCGTTTCTAATTCTATTCTATCGTTTACCAATTTAGCTTTTATATCTTTAACCGGCGTGTCTTTTTCTGTATTTGTTAGTATGAATTCTTTCATTTCAGAATCCATATTAAACATATTATTTTCTATGGCTTGTTTTTGAATTTCTAATTGATTTTTTTCAGATTCTAATTTCACCATACTCATGTACGTTTCAGAATAGTAGTTTATTAGTGGATCTACCATTTGAGCACTTCCTGAAGTACCTTGCAAAGAAACTCCTGTTAATTTATTTTTAGTTTGAAAGTCTAAAACGTCCATATTTATTTTATCATAGTCTTTAGAAACATCTGCAAATACTTGTTCTACTTGTTTCAAATAAGATTGTGAGTTTTCAAAATAAAGATTCCTTGCATATTCAGTATAATAAGAATAAATGAGAGAAACCACAGAAGAAGCTAAGGATGGATCTGAACTTTGATAAGTTATCTCAATTATATTAGTATCTTGAATATTTTGGATATTTATATTTTCTTTCATGGAATCTATAAGATTCCTTTCTGTTATTTTTACTCCTCTCAATTTTTGCAAAAAACTTTTGTTTTCATTTGCCTTTTCTACCAGTTTCAGGTCTTTAACAACGTTTGATAATACCCAATCTGATTTCATCTTTTCTATTTCTGTTGTAAGTCCTGAGTCAGTTGGAGAACTTATACCTAATAGATTGGCAGCACCAGACATAGATCCTAAAGATACGCTTGGTTGAGAAGAAGTAGATTTGTATTCTATAACCTGTTTTGCTTCATATTTAGGGGTAGCGATAAAAAAAAGATAAATCACTGTAAAAAAAATCGTTAAAAGAAAAATTATTATAAAAGTCCATTTCCTTCTTTTAAAAATTCTGATTATGTCTGAGAATGTTAATTCTCTTTCTTCTTCCTGCATTTAAATCCTCCAAGTTTAATATACTGTCTTTAATACATTAGAATATTAAGATTTCAAACAGTGTAACATTAACGAATTCTTCTTCAAAATTTTTATACGCAAATTATTTTACCATATTATTTTGAGAAATAAAAGATTTTTTAGGATTAGGCTTTATATTTTTGTGAAGGGAGGACAAACCTTTCTTTATACTGTAGTAATTCACATAAACTCCTAAATTGACAAAAAGAACAGTCATAATATTTTTCTTGAGATTTCATACTTTCGTATTTATCATGCATTTCTTCAAAAAATCTTTGTATCTTTCTTTCTCTGAACGCTATAGGAGTAAAATCAGAATCGTTTATACTTTCAAAAATTTTCCCCAACCACTTGTAAAATTCATCTATATCAAAAGAAACGTATTTATTACGCTTTCCGTGTTTTTTGTAGATAATTTTATCTTTTTGTATTTTAATAAATTTATTATTATTTTTTTCTGAAATAACTTCAAATTTTAAATAGGTGTCGTTATTTTTGAGTTTGTTTTTCCACTCTTTTGAGTTTATAATTGCCAAGTAATACAATAATAATTGTTCACTTTGAAAACTCGACGAATTTTTATAATCTATTATTGCATAACTTTCAGGTAATAACTGATCCTCAAAATTATCAAGAATATACCTGTAATTGCCATTTAAAAGATCTATCCTGTCTATTCTGGCGTTTAAATATAAATCTTTAAATACCCCAACATCTATTTTTGAATTAACCTCCAACTCTGTATCTATTACCTGAGAATAAGTTAATACCATGTTTTTCCCTATTTTAAAATAATCATGAATTATGGAACCTATAGCAAAAAAAATATCTTCTGATATTTTTTCGCTTTCCACTTCTTTTACAGCTTTATATGTCTTAAGAAGATCGTCTGTATACTCTTGCCACACATCTAAAACTATCGATTTTATTTCTTCTTTTAACTCTTCTTCATTTTGATACTTTTGAGACATTTCTTCATAAAACTTGTATTTAGAAAACAATTCTTTCATAACCCGATGTTTTATTAAACCCTCGAAAAACTTTTCGAAATCTTTATCCCCTTTTAAACTACTTTCACGTTCCAAATAATATTTAAAAGGACAATCAACATAGACAGTAATTTTAGTATGACTTAACTTGCCGATATTAGTTTTTTTAGATAACGTCCACTCGGAATCTTTTATCTGCTTTTTCATTCTTCCTATATCAATGGTTTTTTGATCATTTAACTGCTTATTTTTACCGTTCAAAATATAATATATTTTCGATTCATTCAAAGAAAAAATATTTTCTGGATCTTTTGGTAAAATCTCCCTTTTTGAAACAAATTTTTCTGAATAATTTATATTTTGAAAATTTTTTCTAAATTCCTTCTCATATGGAGAGGGCAAAATAGGTTCTCCGGTTACTTTAGATTTGGGATAAGAAAAAATAACATTTTCCGTAAATATAACTGAAATAAATAAATTTCTTCTACTAATTTCCTCAGATAATTTAGTTATAGAAATTCCTTCATTGCTCATGGAAGAAAG
Organism: Petrotoga sp. 9PW.55.5.1; assembly: GCF_003265365.1. Lineage (NCBI taxonomy): Bacteria > Thermotogati > Thermotogota > Thermotogae > Petrotogales > Petrotogaceae > Petrotoga > Petrotoga sp. 9PW.55.5.1. The sequence goes on from NZ_AUPM01000032.1 coordinate 29,456, forward strand.
AAATGGATTTATACGAATAGAAGGGTAATTATCCTCAGTAAAGCCTATAAAATACTTAAATTTTTTCTTTAAGAACCTTGAATCTTCCAAAGTAGAAATTTCCACTGTGTTATCAAAGCTTTCTGATTCTCTGAAGGTTTCTATCTGAATTAAAGAAGATATTATTTTGTAAAATTTCTCTATTCCTAAACTGTTTTCCTTTATTAAGATTTTTTCTAAAGTTCTTTCAATATTCATAATAATATTTTCAAAAGTTTTTAATGCGTTTAATTCTCTTTCTATCAACGTTACACTTTTATACTTATCCAGGATACCCTCTTTAAAGAGATACTTTTCATTCCATTCTTTTATCATATTTTTAAAATCAGAAATGGTGAATTCTTTTTTCTTGTTTTTTCTTTCATTTATTTTTGATAATATTGAAAAAACATTTTCAAATGCTTTCTTCATCTCTATTAAATCTTTGAGTTCTTCTTCGATTCTTTCTATTTCATCAGTATTTTTCAATTGAGAATTTCTTTTTTGTATCTCATTATCGATCACATTTATCCATTTCTCTTTTCTGTTTTTTAACGAAGATTTCTGAATTTCATAAAACAAATTTAAACTTCTTAAATAGTTTTCTATTTGTTCGATAGAAAGTCCCATCTTCCCACCATAACCGCTTTCAATCATAGCCAAAAGATCCTCAACCTGACAACCATTTACAAGAGTTTTTATTGGTTGAAGAAGTATCAAAACAATTTGGCTTTCTGAAAGACGAATATCATTTTTAAACCTAAAAGGAATCTTTGCCTCTGCTAAATAGTCGGAAAGAAGTTTTGCAGTAGAATTATTAGGAACGATTATTGCCAAATCATCAGGAGTAATTTTTTCATACAATAATTTTCTTTTGACTTCTTTTGTAACAATTTCTATCTCATTAAGCTCATCTTTAATAGGATATACACTGATATTTTTCCCTTCAAACAATGATTTCAAAGTTGTCTTTCTTGGTTTAAAGATAAAGTCTTCATCTTTCAAAAAATCATAAATTTTACTTATGGAATTAAAACTTCTATCTTCAACGTTGATCCATGTTAAAAAATGCACTTCCTCAAAAAGATTAAAAATACTTTTCAAAGTTTTATGAATGGCGGGAGATATATCAAAAAAACCTGATATCACTACCCTCTTCCCTATATATTTTTTGTTTTCATTTTTTAATCTCTCGGGGAAAACCTGATAAAACCATTTGTAAACACTAACAGGATCATAGTTTCTTTGATATTTAATAGAAGTGTCAAATTTAGTGTTTAAAATATCTTCAAGCCTTTTTTCTAACTTCTTATATAGTTTGTATAAGTTAGAATTGTAATCTATGGAAGTATCTAATAATTTATATTCTTCCGAGGATTCCAGAGCTTTTTCATCTTGCACCCTTGTAATTTCCCACTTTTTTTCAAAAATATCTAATATATATTCAACAGACTTTTGAGATTTAGAAATTATATTCAAATATTCAGAAAATTCCGTATCCTTTTTCTCCAATTCAATCAAATCTAAAATTTCGTTTTCTATGTATATTTTTAAAAAGTCTCTATTCAAAATTAAAGCTTCCGGCTCATAATTTTTCAGCGTTTCAGTAACATATTGATTAATAACCAAAAAAGCATCTCTGTTTATAGTTCTTTTAGTTTTAAAAGCTAAATGATCGGCTACTTGTTTAACATAAAAACCTGATGGACCAATGAACAAAAAGTTCATGGGATCTTGGTTATAAAAAGGAAGTATTAAATTACTCACATCTTCAAAATGATTTTTATTTAAATCCAGTAAATAGGCTTTCTTCATTTATCTACCAACTTTCTATCTCGTCTCTTATTACATCTCTGTTGTAATCAAATCTATAACTTCTGTTTCCCCTTTCATTACCAAAAAAGTCTTTTTCAATATTATCATAATTTCCCAAGTTATATTTATATTCTATATAAGTATTAGCTGGCATCTTCAAAGTATACTGGTAAGTCCCATCTTCCATCTTTTCAAATCTGTAATTTTCATCACCAGGAAGCCAATTATTAAAATTACCCATAATATAAATTGAAGCGCTAGAAGAAGTGTTTTCTGGTACAGAAGATACAATAAAAGTAACTTCATATAAATTCTCATCATCCTCTGAAAATTCAGGAATTTCAGGTATATTATCAGGAGAAACTTGAACACTTTCAATAGATTTTTGAGCTGAAAATCCAACTAATATTACAATTAAAGCAAAGGGCAAAAATATTTCAAGTAAACCTTTCAATTTTTTCATCCTTTCATTTTAAAAATTAAAAATATATAATATATTATAGCATAAAAAGACAATTCTTTCCTTAAAATAAAAGTGGTCTTTCGATCACTTTTATTCTCCAATAACATAAGGTGAGGCCGGATCTAACGCGAAACTTATACTTTTATTTGATTTTTTGATATAATTTTTTAAAATGTTTATATATTTAAAAATTAATTTCTGACAATTTTAATCTTTCTTATGATATAATCCTCTATTGGAATTAGACAAATGATTGGAGGAAACGATTTTACGTGAAGAGGTTATTGATTCATATCATTGATATAGTGCTAATTTTCTCGATAAATTCATTAGTTTTACAACTACCAATATTTATATCTTTAATTTCTTCTATTATCATATATTTGGGGCTGTATTCTTTCAGATTATACGATCTAGAACCAATGGGGAATTATACAGAGTCTGTTATAAAAACGGCAGTGGGGACACTAGTAAGTTATATCGTAATACTCATTATTTATTTCTTTCTTACAAACTACTTCAATAGATTGTTCTTCGTCACAAACTTGTTATCAACAATTCTTATAATTCCAGTTTTACACAAGATTGAGTACGTAATATATAAAAAACACATCCCCGTTAAGAATTACCTTGTTATAGGAAGAAAGGCAGAGATCGGTCATATCATGGATGAGATTTCTCATAAATCCTTAAACAAACTAAAATTCACTCAGTATATTAACCCTAGCCCAACAACTTTGGAAAAATTAATAAAACAAAGTACAAGCAAATATTCAATTCAACCAATAGACGCCATTGTCATAACAGATCCCCAGTTAGAAAAAAGAGTTAAACCACAAATAGAAAATTTCAAAGAGGAAGGACTTAAAATCGAATACTTACCTAACATGGTAGAAAAATACCTAAATCGTATACCAATAGAAGTAGCTGAGAAATTTAAGGAGTATTATGAAGTAATATTCCAAGAAACTCAACCTGATCCTGTACAAAAAATTCTTGATAAACTATTAGGATCTTTACTTTTATTGATTTTTTCTCCTTTTATGCTTATAATAAGTCTAGCTATTTTGATTGAAGATGGAAGACCAATAATTTACAAACAAAAAAGAATGGGAAAGAACGAAAAAATATTCATAATGAACAAATTCAGATCATTAAAAGAAACTGAAATAAACGAAAATAATCCTAACGAAGATATAGAAAAAAGGGTTTTGAAAACTGGAAAAATAACCAGAAAACTAAGACTTGACGAACTCCCCCAATTTTGGAATATAATAAAAGGAGATATGTCAATTGTAGGACCAAGACCAGAGATGCTTAAGTTCCATAATATTATGTCAAGCCAAATCCCTTTTTATAACTTCAGACTCAAAATAAATCCGGGAATAACAGGCTGGGCTCAAATATATTACAAACATACATCTACTCTTGAAGATTATATCATTAAAACAGAATATGACTTATACTACATAAAAAACAGAAACACTTTTTTAGACCTTCAAATAATGCTTAAAACACTCGAAACTATCTTAGGAATGAGGGGGGCAAGGTGAGTTCCTCAATAGCTGTGTCAGTAATTATTCCTACGTATAACTCTGAAAAATATGTGAAAAAATGTCTCAATTCTGTAATTATACAAACTTTAAATAATATTGAAATAATAATAATAGACAATATTTCAATTGATAATACTGTCAGAGTAGCAAAAGATATACTTTCGAATAGCAAAAAAAATTTTGAAATAATAAAAAACCCAAAATTAGGGGTTAGTTTTTCTAGGAATATTGGAATAGAAGCCTCAAAAGGTGAATATATATATTTTCTGGATTCAGATGATTATCTTTTAGAAAAAGAAGCTTTGGAAAACGCATACAAACTTGCTAAAGTTAACGATTTAGATATAGTACATTTTGGATTCAATAGAGTAGATGAAGAAGGTAAAATAAAAGTTCCATATAATAGATTTTATAAATATATAACTTCAATTGAAAGTGGTAATCAGGTACTCGAAAAATATTTAAAAGGTAAAGTTTGGCTATGCACTGGTAATTGCATATATAAAATGAATACCATAAAAAATAATTCTTTATTCTACACTGAAAATTGTAGAGTAGGGGAAGATCAGGAGTTTATCATAAAAACGCTTGTAAATTCTAAAAGAATTTTATCAGTAAACAAAGTTTATATAAATTATCTTTCAAGAAAAGAATCTTTATCAAAAAACTCTTTAATACTTCTTGAAGCAGTTGAGACCTTTGAGAGAATTAAAAGTTATTTGAAATCTCGGGATCAAAACTACGAAAAATTAATTTCGATTATTGATACTCATAAGATCCCTTATTTAATCGTCAGGGCTATTATTAAAGCTTCACTTATTGAAGGTGATTCTTCCATTGTAGAAAAATCATTAAATGAAAATAATAAGTATAAGACTTATTTAAAAAAAACAAAGTTCGGTTTTATTCCTTATTATTTTGGAACTTATATGGCCGCTAAGAGTTTTCTATTTTTTCCAAAATTTTTTTATAAAGCTATTCATTTGTTTTCGAAAATTTTAAGCTATTGATTAATAACAAATAATATTAGAATTAATTGAATAATATTTTTATAACTTGCGGGTGAAAATATGATTTTGGCTTTTTTATATTCTCTACAACATATTGTTTTTTTGTTAATCCACGACAAGAGATATAAACATTTTTTCATATTTTTTTCTTTAATTGTTTTTATATTAATTTATATTTTAAAACCGGACACGTACGATATACCTGCCTACGTTGCTTCGGTTGATTACCCGTATTTTGAACCTTTGTTTTCACTTTTAATCATAATATTGAGACCTTTTCTAAGCAACAGAAATGTTATCCTAGTAATCCAATTTTTAATAGGGGTATTAACATTTTTTGTTATAAATATTTATACAAAAGATTATAAAAACAGAGTTGATAAAAAAGTATCTTATATTCTAGCTTTTTTTTCCGTTGCTTTTACACTAGGTGTGAATAATGGTTTAAGACAATACATGGCAAGTTTAATAGTCTTCATATCTATTTGGTTTTTTTTAAATAATAAAATTATTTTATCTTTATTAGTTTTTTGTTTTGCACCTATGATCCATTTAAGTTCTTCAATGTTTTATTTTCTAGTTATAACTATAATATATGTTTCTAAAAAGCGGTTTTTTTCAAAAATAAGAAGAACATTATCTATTTTAAGCTTCAATCTTCATATAAATCTTTTAAAAACTTTAATTTTTATTTCCAGTATTATCTTAATAATTCTACTACCTGTAATAGTAAGTTATACTCCGTATGCTAGTTACCTTAATCGAAATATTGTAGAAGGTAGAGTAGATTTTACCATAAAATATTTTCCTATTCTATTAAGTTTTGTTATTAGTGAATATTTTTTTGGAAAGATTAAGAAAGAAGATTATATTTTTTCACAACTTAGAATCATACGTACGTTTTTTATAGTTTTTATGTTTTTCTTTATTTTCTTTAATTCTTTGAACGAATTAGCTTCTCGAGTTCTAAGTTTTTATTTCAGTTTAGAAATGATTGTTTTGTCTTTATCTTATGTAAAAGGATATAAAACCGGGGCTATAGTAATCAATTTGAGTTATGCTTTTGCTATCAACGCTATTAATGTTATCGGAAGGATATGAATTTATACTATTCCTAAAATTATGAGAAAAAAGGAGTAATAATGAACAATAAAAAAGTATTATTGATTTCTGGTATAGTCGGACCATTAAAATCTAGTAATAACTCTTTCACGAATACCGTAAAGGGATATTTAAACAATGGATTCAAAGTTTATCATTTCGCTTTCTATAATAAAAGAAACACAAAATATGAACTATTTGAATTGCTGGAAAATAAAAATTATAAGTTTTTTGGTATACCATATTTTGTATCTTACTTTTTGAACGGTAAAAGGAGAAATAAGAAAAGAGGAAAAAATGATTATATTATAGAGAGTATTCATCCAAACGAAGTAATTAAACCAAATTCTGAAATTTCTAAAACTCAATATTTTTTTAATTTATTTTATAGTATATTTGAAAGTATTAGATTATTATTATTTTCTCCTTTTATCCGTCCAGACATTATTTATGCATATGAGATATTTGGAGTAAATCCTGGTTATTTCATAGCCAAAATACTTAATAAACCACTAATTAAAAGATTTCAAGGTACTTTTATTGATAAAGATAATATAAATTCAAAAAAAACACTATTTCACAAAAAGGCATATGAGAAAGATTGTACTTTAAATATTATGACCAATGATGGAACCAAAGGAGATGAAGTATTAAGAAAATTAGGTTTTAGTGAAGAAAAAATACTTTTCTTGATTAATGGTTTGGATGAAAGAATCAGAAAAAGTATTCGCGAAAAGGATTTGGAAAAATTTAAATTAAAATTGGATTTAGGTGATAAAGACTTAGTTCTTGGTATATTTAATAGATTTTATCCGTTCAAAAGGATTGACCGTGCTGTTTATCTCTTGAAGGAATTAAAGGAAGAGTTAGATAATCCATATTTGCTTATTGGGGGAATGGGGGGACCAACAGAATCAACTATCAGAAAAATGGTGAAAAATTTTCACCTTGAAGATAACGTGAAATTTCTCGGAGAAATACAATATGATGATATGTTTTTATATTATAAGGTTTGTGATGTGATATTACTTTTAAATGATTATGCCAACACAGGGAACCAACTTTTAGAAGCTGCGTATTTAGGCAAGCAAACTATTGCAGTTGATGATGAAAATAACTCAAAAATTTTTAAATTTGAAAATATTCATTATGTAAATCCATACAATTTTTTAGAAGAATCAGTAAAACTTTCTATGGAGATTTATAAAAATAAAAATAATATTGAAGAAAGGATAAATAATAAAATTCTGTCGTGGGAACAAAGAATGGATATAGAAATCAAGAAAGTAGAAGAAATACTAGGAAAGAATTGTTGAAGAAATCCAATTCAAGAGAGGAAGGCCTTAATTTCTTTATTATTTTATGAATTGACAGTTTTATAAGGCGTGATCAAAAGAAAATCCATAAAAATTACTAAGTTAATTAGCCTTATAGGCAATTTATGATTTGTTTTTCAAAAAAACAAAATCTTATATAGAGGGAAGGGAGAAAAATTTGAAACTAATCAGTCTAATAGGCGCTCGTCCACAAATAATTAAAGAAGCAATTTTAAATCAAGAATTAGAAAAAGAAGGAATAGAAGAAATCCTGGTTCATTCTGGACAACATTATGACTTTAACATGTCTGATGTATTTTTCAAAGTTTTAAATATAAAAAAAGCTAATTACAATTTAGGAATAGGTTCAGGAACACATGCAGAAATGACTGGCAAAACAATGATAGAATTTGAAAAGGTAGTACTAAAAGAACGCCCTGATATTATACTAGTATATGGAGACACAAACACCACCTTAGCTGGAGCATTAGTTGGCTCAAAGTTAAAAATCCCAGTTGCACATGTAGAAGCAGGTATAAGGCAAGAACCAAAGGATATGCCAGAAGAGATAAATAGAGTACTAACAGACCATGTATCTAAGTACTTATTCTGTCCTTCTAAATTAGCTATGAATAACCTAAAAAAAGAAAACATAAAAGAAGGAGTATATTTTACAGGAGATATAATGTATGATCTTTTTTTAAAGATGAAACCATACTTTGATGAAAGTATTATCAACAAATTAGTTTAGAAGAAAATAAATATAGTAGTAACCACAATACACAGAGACTTCAACACAGATAACAAATCAAATTTANAAGCTATATTGAAAAGAGTTAGACAAAATATCAAAAGAGATAAAAGGTTGTATTTCCTATACATCCAAGAACAAAGAAACGAATAGAAGAATTTGATTTAAAACAATACACAAAAAACATCTTAATGNTAGAACCTCTTGATTATTTAAGTATGATGGGGCTAGTTCAAAAAAGCCTTCTTGTTATAACAGACAGTGGAGGATTACAAAAAGAAGCGTACTTTGCAGGAAAAAGGGCGATAGTTGTTATGCCAGATACAGGTTGGAGAGAATTAACAGATGCAGGGTGGAATATACTAAGTAAA